>JASFHU010000178.1:0-7704 GCA_050123055.1 Anaerolineae bacterium | reverse complement strand
TGCCACGAGAGGCAGTCACCGGCAGTATAAGCATCCGTCCAAGCCAGGCCGTGTCACGGTTGCCGGCCATCCCGGTCACGATTTGGCTCCTGGGACGCTGAACAGCATCTTCAAGCAGGCTCAGTTGCAGAGGCCGGAAAAGGGAAAGGGCAGGTAGAGAGCATGTATCGTTTCCTGATCATTATCGAAAAAGCAAATGGCAACTACTCCGCGTATTCACCCGATCTGCCGGGGTGCGTGGCAACGGGCGAGACCCACGATGAGGTCACACGGAACATGTACGAGGCTATCGAAATGCACGTTCGTGGCCTTGTTGAAGACAGTATGCCGGTCCCCGAGTCCCATTCCTTTGCCGAGTTCGTTGCTTTCCCCTCGGAAGCATAGCAAGGGCGCAAGCAGTCATCAGCTTTCTAGATCTGGACTCGAGTTACCATAGTGCATGGGTCTTGTCGTTTGAGTCCCGTCTTATGAGAAGGATTCGCCGCAGCCAGAAGACAGAATCGCCCAGCACAGAAAATCCCCCGGAAACCGGGGGATTCTCTGCTACTTGCTGTTGAGGATCGAAAGCCTTGAACCCTCGCTTGTATTTCGTCCTTACTCCTGGGCGTCATGCCACCCTGCCGGGTAGATGCACATATAGACTCGTTCCTGCTCAACGTAACTCATATCCCGGCCGGTGAGTTCCCCAATCCATACTTGCGAAATGCTGCCGCCCGTCTTACCTCCTTGAGCTTGGCATTCCGGAAGAGCCTCATAATAGTACTCTTCGAAGGGCATATCCAGATAGCCGACAAGGTCACCGACAAAGCCAGGGATCTGGTACTCTTTCACCTTCCAGGTGTTGCCAGCAAACTTGAATGTTCCGCTGACCACATCATGCGTGATCGGCTGCCACTTGTTCCAGTTCACTTTTGCCGAAGCAACCCCAGACATCGACAGCGACAGAACGGCTACCAACGTGACTACTACCGACAGGACATACAGCTTCTTCATGACTCTTTTGTCCTTTTGCCTTGCGGCATTTTGATTTTGTAACTCACGATTGGCAGTATATCACACCACTGCCTCTAGAATGTCTCTTGGCGGCGAGCCCGGGGCCCAAACCTCGGGATCAGTTTGCCCACTGCGAGGCCCTCAGCTCGCCAGCGTCGTTGAGGCGCCCTGCTTTCAGGCCTCCAATACGCATGGCTCGAACGCAGTCCGCTCCCTCTCGGGCATTCGACTGCCTGAAATGCCTTGCCCCACTTTGAAACAACAATATAATTTATATATTATTTACTTGACAAATGGTCACCCTGGGTGTATAATGGTCTGTCAGGGGTGGCAGACGCTATCAGCCGGCCCCAGAACGAGATTCCTCAGAACCTGGTGGCTGCCAGATGGTCCAGTGCTCAGCGCTCTCCAGTCCGCCACCACAATCCACACAGGAAGGTGACCATGGACGTTTTCGAAATTGTAATCCAGCGGCGGGCCGGCGCCGGATGGCCGGTGGTGGTCGAATACAATCGCACCGGCGAGTTCCTGTCGAACATGCGCCGGGAGGGGCTGCTGTTGTTGGACGAAGCAGCACACACCGAACTGCAGCAGACCGAGCTCGATCCGGCCGACTATGGTACCGTGCTGGGCAAGGCACTTTTCCAGGAGAGCATCCGGGATGCCTTTATGCAGGCCCGTGCCCAGAGCTCCGACCACCTGCGCGTCCTGCTCGTGATCGAGGACCCCAAACTCCGGGCCCTACACTGGGAGAGCCTGTGTGCGCCCATCGGCGTGGCCGGAAAGTGGCGGCACCTGGCCCTGGACCAGCGGGCTCTGTTCTCGCTGTACCTGCCGAGCCTGACCGACCGCCGGTTTCCGGCCATCGGCCGCCGCGACCTGCGGGCGCTGGTGGTGGTGGCCAATCCACCCGAGGGCAACCGCTACGGGCTGGCCGACTTTGACGCCGCCGGCACCGTGGCCAGCGTGCGTGAGTCGCTCGGCGAGATCCCCCACGACGTCCTGGCCAACGTGGAGGGGGCTGACGGCAAACCTACCCTCGACGAGCTTTCTAGCCGGATCACCAACCAGCACTACACCCTGCTGCACATCGTGGCCCACGGCTGGTACCGCGACAGCGACGGCGAGACCATCCTCTACCTGCTGGACCAGGATGCTCAGGTCAAACCCACCACGGCGACACACCTGATCGACCGGCTGGACCAGCTCCAGGGAGCCAGAGGTCTGCCCCACCTGGCCTTCCTCGCCACCTGTGAGAGCGCCGCGCCCGAAGCGGAGCGGGAAGGAGCCCTGGGCGGGCTGGCGCAGCGGCTGGTGCGAGAGTTGGGCATGCCGGCCGTGGTGGCCATGACCAAGCGGGTCTCCATCAGCACGGCCACCGCCCTGGCCAGCCGCTTCTATGGCCGCCTGCGGGAGCGCGGCGAGGTGGCCCGGGCGCTGGTGGAAGCCGGAGTCGAGCTGGCTGAAGCCGGCGATAGCACCGTACCGGCCCTCTACGAACGCCTTGGGGGACGGCCGCTCTTTAGCGATACCATCGAGCGGGAACTGACCAGCAGCGAGGTCGCGGCCGGCCTGGAGTCGCTCTCCCAGCTCCTAGCCGAGCGAGCCCCCATCCTGCAGCCGGCCTTTGACGAACAGGCCAGCACCTTGCGTGGCATGCTTGACACTGACCGCGAAGCCCTGAGCAAGGAAGCGCGACAGGAGTGGGATGAGGCTCTCGACGAGGTGAACTCGATCAGCGAGGAGGTCCTGGACCTCAGTTTCCGGGGCCTGGCACTGGGACAACCGCCTCCGGCTTATGACGGACGCTGTCCCTTCCCCGGCTTGGCTGCCTTTCAGCCCGACCAGGAGGAGTTCTTTTTCGGGCGCGAGGCATTGGTCGAGTCGGTGTTGGAACGACTGAAGGCCCAGCGATTCCTGGCCCTGTTGGGTCCATCGGGCAGCGGCAAGTCGTCGGTGGTCCTGGCCGGCTTGCTCCCTGCCCTGCGGCGGACGCAGCCGGACCTCCAGATGGCCTACCTGACGCCAGGTGGCAATCCGGTGGCCCAGCTCGCCACCAGCCTGGCGCGGTTACAGCCGGGCCTGCCAGGACTCGTATTCGTGGATCAGTTCGAAGAACTGTTTACCCTGGTGGACAACGAAGACTGGCGGCGGGCCTTTGTGGAACGCCTGCTAGAGTTGCCGGAACAGATGCCGGTAGTCATCACCATGCGGGCCGATTTCTGGGGCGAGTGCGCTGCCTATCCTGCCCTGAAAAGCATGATGCAGACCCACCAGGAGCTGATCGGGCCGATGAGCACGGCCGAACTGCGCAGCGCCATGGAGCAACAGGCATCGGCTGTCGGCTTGCGCTTCGAGGCCGACCTGAGCAATACCATCCTCGACGCCGTGAAGGAGGAGCCGGGGGCCATGCCCCTGCTGCAGCACGCCCTACTGGAGCTGTGGCTGCGACGCCACGGCCGCTGGCTGCGCAGCCAGGAGTACCGCAACATCGGCGGCGTGCAGCGAGCCATCGGCGAAACGGCGGACAAGATCTATGCCCAGTTGGAAGAGCCGGAACAGGCCCACATGCGCGATATCTTTGTGCGGCTGACGCGGCTTGGCGAGGACGGCGCCGGAGTTGAACGGCGCGACACCCGGCATCGAGTCGAGTTCAGCGAGCTGGTCCCGGCTGACAGCGACGAGGCCCCGACCCAGCGCCTGGTGAAGCGCCTGGCCGACGCCCGGCTGGTGGTTACAGGCGTCAATGAAAGCACCGGCTACCAAGAGGTCGAGGTGGCCCACGAAGCCTTGATCCGTTATTGGGACCGGCTGAGGGATTGGCTGGACGAGGACCGGGACCTCTTGCGCCTGCGGGACGGGATCCGCCAGGCCGCCCGGGAATGGCAGGACAGCCCGGAAGAGAATCGCGAGCACATGTTGATCCACCGCGGCAGCCGCCTGGAAGAGATCGAGGCCTATGTGCGCGCGGACCGGTTGGCCCTGAATGAACAGGAACAGGCCTACGTGGCCGCCTGCGTAGAGCTCCGGGACTGTGAGGCCCGGCAGAGGGAGGAACAGCGCCAGCGAGAGCTCAAGCTGGCCCAGGAACGAGCCGACGAAGCCGAAGCACGCCGCGAGGCCGAGGCAAAGAGGGCCGAGGAGCAGGCGCAGGCTGCAGCCAGCCTGCGCAAGCGGGCCCTGTTGCTGGCCGGGGTCCTGGTCGTGGCCCTGATCGCGGCCCTGGCCGCCGGCATCTTCTGGCAACAGTCGGCCATCAAGGAACAGCAAGCGGTCGCGGCCCGGGCCACTGCCGTCGCCGAAAGGGTCCGGGCCGAACAGGAGGAGGAGAACGCCAAGAGGGAAAGGGACCGTGCCGAGCAGGAAAAGGAGCGAGCCGAGGCCCAGGCCCGGCTGGCAACGTCGCGCGACCTGGCAGCCCAGTCGGACCGGCAGTTCGATCTCTCCAGTTACGATCTGGCCCTGTTGCTGGCCATTGAGGCGCTGCGGGTGGACGAGACCCCGTCGGCGCGCAATGCCTTGCACCAGGCCATGACCGCGCCGGTGGACGCCCTGCAGATCTACAACCACGATGACTTTGTCCACCAGGCAACCTGGAACAGGGACGAAACCCAGGTGCTGACCGCCAGCGACGACGGCACGGTGCGGGTGTGGGATGCCTGGAGCGGCCAGGAGCGGCTCAGACTGCCCCACGACTCCGGCGTGATGCTGGCCCGATGGAACGGGGATGAGACCGAGATCCTGACCGCCGATTGGGAGGGCCACATCCACATCTGGGATGCCACCAGCGGCGAGGAGCTGCTGATGCTGCCCCACGAGGCCATGATCGCAGATGCCCGCTGGAACGGGGATGGGAGCCTCGTTCTGACGGCCAGCGAGGATTTCGCGGCCCGTGTCTGGGACGCCAGAACGGGAGAGGAGCTGCTCGTCCTGCCCCACGAGGCCGAGGTAGGTCAAGCCATCTGGAATGGAGACGAGAGCCGTATCCTGACCACCGATCTGGCCGGCAGAGCCCGGGTCTGGGATGTACAAAACGGCGAGGAGCTGCTCACCCTGGTCCACGGATACAGCGTACGCCAGGCCATCTGGAGCGCTGAGGAGGACCTGATCCTCACCGCTGGCAGCGATGGCGCCCACATTTTCGACGCAGAGTTTGGCCAGGAAGTGATCCGCATCCCCCACGACGGCGAAGTGACCCACATCTCCTTCAACGAGGACCTGGGAATCCTGATGACGAGTACTGGGGATGGCACGACCCTCGTCTGGGATACGGCTGGCGTCGAGGCCGAAGTGGAGCTGCATTTTGCCGAGGCCGAAGACCAGGCATTTGTCTGGGATCCGTACGTCACGCCACCCCGGCTCACGCTGCGCCATAACGGGACGGTCAATCAGTCCGCCTGGAGCAACGATGGGAGCCGCATCGTCACGGCCAGCGACGACGGCACAGCCCGTGTCTGGGATGCGGAAACGGGCAGGGGACTGCTCACTCTCGGCCACGGGGATTGGGTCGGGCAGGCCACCTGGAGCGCCGACGGCAGCCGCATCCTCACTGCCAGCGACGACGGGACGGCCCGCATCTGGGCCCTGGCTGACGGCGTGGAGATGTTTGCCCTGCCCCCCACGGAAGAGGCCCGCTGGAGCCAGGACGGTAGCCGCATTTTGACGGTACGCTGGGATGGGCTGGCGCAGAGCTGGGATGCGACCGACGGCGAGTTGCTCCATGCCTTCCCGCGCAACGAAGAGTACTATGAAGGAGAGGCTACCTGGAGCGAGGATGGCAGCAGCGTTTTGACCGCCGCTTGCGAAAAAGAGGGCCGGTTCGACCCCAGAACGTGGTACAAGGTGGAGAATGAGGCTTTCGGCGAGGCCCGGGCCCTGGACACCTACCAAGGCGACTCAAACGAGCCCTTTTTGGGCGAAAGCGCCGGGTTCAGCGGCCAGAGGTGGAGATTGACCCCGGTTGGAGCCGAGTCCTATCAGCTCACAAATCAGTACCTCGGCCCGGAACGAGCTCTGGCCGTCTCGGAGGATGGTGAGAACCGGCTCCTCATGGCGGATGCCAGCGATGCGCCAGAGCAGTACTGGAGATTGATCGAAGTGCACGAGGATCTCTACCGGCTGACCAATCAGGCCCTCGGAGAGGGCTGGTCGCTGGCGGCGGCTGGCGATGGACCAGAAGCCCTTGGCCTGGCCAGGACCGGGGACCTGGCCGAGCAAGTTTGGTACCTCATCCCTGTCGAAACGGATTGTGTCAAGCACTCCGTCCGGGTCTGGGACGCCGGCACCGGCGCAGAGCTGTCCACGCTCAGCCATCAGGCCGAGCTCGAGTATGTCACTTGGGATGGCGACCGGCAGCGGATCCTGACCGTCACCGACGATGGCACCCTTCACGTCTGGGATGCAGCCACGGGGACGCAACTGCTCTCGCTGCCCCACGATGGCTGGGTCGGTGACCTGGCCCGGGACCCCGACGGCAGCCGCTACCTGACCGCAGACTGCGCTGCGCCGGATGCCGATGGAGGCTGCGAAGAGGGCGTGGTCCGGGTCTGGGACGCTGAGACGGGATCGCAGCTCCTCACCCTGGAGCCGCAGGAGGGGTTCAACTCGCTCCTCTGGAGCCCTGACGGCCGCCTAATCCTCACCAGCAGCTATCACGGCACAGCCTACGGCTGGGATGCCGCCACCGGTGAGCAACGGTTCGCCGTCGAGGCATTCTCCGACGCGGAGAACGACCGGTTCAATGCCGATGGCAGCCGCGTGCTCATCGGCGATACGGTCTATGACACCGCCACCGGCAGTAAACTGCTCGAGGTCATCCATCGTGGCGGGACGTTGGACAAGAGCTTGAGCCAGGATGGGAGCCTGGTACTGTCCTCCGGCTGGGACGGCCGGGCGCGACTGTGGGATGCAAAGAGCGGCCAGCCGCTCCATTCCCTCTCTCACGATCTGGTGGTGCACCAGGCAACCTGGAACGACGACGAGACTCTCATCCTGACCAGCAGCGGCGATCGGACCGCCCGCATCTGGGACGCGCAGAGTGGCGATCTGCTCTTCATCCTGCCCAGTAGTGGGTCGGTGCAAAAGGCCCTTTGGAGTCCGGATGAGAAGCATATCCTCACCGTCAGGGGCGACGGCGTCGTCACCGCCTACCATGCCAAGGTCGATGCGCTTTTGGCGGCGGCCTGCGAGCGCGCCCTGCGCAACATGACGCCCGAACAGTGGAAGCAGTTCATGGGCGACGCCCCCTACGAGGAAACCTGCCCCGGCGTGGAGGACCGCCCGGCCCGCGTGGCGCCAGCCCCCATTCCTCAGGCAGATACCGGCTCGGCCGTCGCTCAGGCTGCCGAGACTCCCACACCTGCCCCCACACCCGCCTCCGTCGAACCGGCCGAGACGCCCGCCCCAACCTCCGAACTGCTGTCCTTTGAGGATGAGGCTGGGGTCTTTGCCATAGATTATCCGTCGGAGCTGGACGAGATCGAGCCCGAAGCCCTCGAACCCTATGACCATGGCGTTACCTTCTCGGCCTCCGACGGGTCTGCGGCCCTGGCCGCCCTCTTTGCCCGGCAGAGCGAGCCCTTTAGCGACGCCGATTGGGAGGTATTTGCCGAGGACTATGCAGAGATCGGAAACCTCGCCGCGGAACTCAACCTCGGCCCGTCCCCGGTCGAGCTGGACCGGTGGCAAGGCGAGCCCGGCGAGCACTATGTC
>JASFHU010000177.1:0-7710 GCA_050123055.1 Anaerolineae bacterium | reverse complement strand
GGCCGTCTTGCAGCTACAGGATGATGCAGGCCAGGTGCTGGCCGAGGCCGTGTCGGCGCCGGTGGTGGGACGGGCGCCCTTTGTCGCCCTGACCGCAGGTCAGACAGTCCGCGATCCGGTGTCGTTTGCTCTGCCGGGCGAGCTCCCGCCAGGCGTCTACAACCTGGTCCTGGGCCGCCGCCGCCCCGATGGCGCCTGGCTGCCGGTGAGGCGCGGGCCCTTTCCACTGGGCTCGACCTATCCGCTGGCCACGGTGCGCACGCTGGGACGACCCTTGAACCTGGACCCGCCAGATGTGCAACAGCCCGTGGGGGCCCGCTTCGGTGAGGAGATCGGGCTTGTGGGCTACGACCTCGAGTCCTCAGCCTCGGATTTGCATCTCACGCTCCATTGGCAGTCCCTGGAGCCGGTGGCTATTCGTTACAAGCTCTTTGTCCACCTGGTGGGCGGGGGCGGTCCCTCCGACATCCGCGCCCAGGCCGACGTCTATCCCAGCTTGCCTACCACAGCCTGGATACCGGGCGAGTACCGCCGCGACGAGATCGCGTTGCAACTACCGGCCGATCTGCCCCCCGGCCTGTACGCGCTTCTGGTCGGTTGGTATGACGCTACTACAGGTCAACGGTTGCCCGTGTATGACGCCGCTGGCGAGAGTCAGGGCGATAGCCTGCTCCTGCAACAGATCGATCACCGTGAGTGAACTGGGGCGAGATTCATCCCCGGCTCGGCGTGGACTACAGTCCACGTCTTGTTACTGCCTGAAACGCGCCGAATCAAGGCGAAACACCTTGGTAGTTGGGCGTCGAGGCGTTCGTTAGGTGCAGGGTTCAACACGCCCAACTGCACCGGGTTTGACCCTACGGGCCGCGACGTGTATAATCCAGCAAGGAGCGTGTGCAATTGCCGAGCGGCGCGTATCGGCCATCCATCTCCGATGATGAACGGATCTGACAGCTTTTGCCGGCCGTCGTGCTGCTGCCAATGGCCACCCAAGGCCAGGTTGAGTTTCTGAAGATGAAGAGTTGTATGAACCTATTTACGTCTCAAACATGGAGTGATCTGTGTCTGAAATGCCGAGTTTCCAGCCTCGAGCGCCGGTGCCACCGCCCAAGGTGCTCGTCGAGGGCGTGGGCATCAACGCGCTGGACCGCAGGCGTGTCGACGTGGCCGTAGACCTGACACCTTGCCAGGTGCCGGTCAACGTCGAGTTTGTGATCGTCGGCCCGGACGACGACGAATTGAGCAGCGTCCTGCTCATCGATAACCGCGAGTGGATGCTGGACAAGATCATGCACCTGCGCCGGGACGCGTTAGCGGGCGAGTATACCCTGCACATCGGCGTGTTCCACGAGGACGAGTTGATGGCGCGGGCGGCAAAAAGGTTCAGGTTTCCGCTCGACGAGCCGGACGATCCCCATGGTTGATCTGCTGCACTGGCCGCCCAGTTGGTCCATGCTGTTGCTGCTGCCGGCGCTTCTCGTCGGTTTTACCGTGCACGAGTTGGCCCACGGCCTGGTGGCCTATCTTCTGGGCGATACCAGCCAGGTGGAGCGCAACCGCCTGAGCTTTAATCCCCTGCATCACATCTCCTGGGTGGGCATGGTGGTCTTTATGCTCTTCCGCTTCGGATGGGCCAAGCCGGTGTGGATGGACGCCAGCCAGTTCCGGATCAAGAACCAGGCTTTTGGCATGTTCCTGGTGGCGGTGGCCGGTTCGCTGGCCAACTTGTTGACCGGGCTGTTGGCCCTGCTGGGCGTCTCGACGACGGCGATGATCGTCTGGATGTCAACCGGGGCAGATCCGATGGACGTGTGGGAGTTTCTGATGGCGTCCGATCCGGGCCTGGATGCCCAGGGGCTGGCCGTGGCTCTGTCGGGCTATATGGTGATGGTGAACCTCGCTCTGGCCTTCTTTAACCTGCTCCCCTTGCCGCCTCTGGATGGTTTTCAGGCTGTGGTCAGCCTGGTGGCCGCGATCAGGGCGGCCCTGGGACATGGTGTCGCCGTAGCGCCAGTGTTCCGGCCTACCCCGCCGTCGATTGCGGTCACTGATGCGGCCAGCGAGCAACCGGGCCGCGAGCAGGAGGCCGGCCAGCCCGCGGCTGGCGAGCCTGCCAGTCGGGAGGCCGAGCGTGGAGAGCCCACCGCGGGCGATGTGGACGCCCGAACTCCTGCCCAGATCCATTTCGATATCGGGCTGGAGTATCAGAAGGTGGGACAACTGGATGAGGCCATCGCCCGCTACCGGCAGGCGACGGCCCACGACGAGCAGTTTGCCATGGCCTACTATAACCTCGGTCTGGCCTATTGGGCCAAAGGTCGTATCCCGCTAGCGGTGAGCGCATTCCGGGCCGCGCTGCAGGCGGGCGGAGATATGGCGGTGCGGGTCCAGGCAGAGTTCCGGCTGCGGGAGCTGGCGGACATCGATCCCGAGCAGGAGGGGGATCCAGGCACGGTGCCGCCACCCCTTGTTCCGGGGCAGTCCGTCCAGCCGGTGGCCGAGACAGCGCCAGCCCTGGATCGGGCGGTGGTGCGCCGGGTGTGGATATCGCTGGCTGCTGGCGGGATCGCCCTGGCCGCCCTGGCCTTCGGCGCCTGGATGGTGGTCACCCTCGTGGCGCTGATGGCGGCGCTGTGACGGCCTCCTGCTGCAATGCCTCCCTCCAAAGTTGACGGGTGGCACGAAATTGGGTATAATCTGCTGCGCGTTGCGGGGTGGAGCAGAGGCAGCTCGTTGGGCTCATAACCCAAAGGTCGAAGGTTCGAATCCTTCCCCCGCTACCTGACGGCAAGTGGCAGATGGCGCCTGGCGCTGTCTGCCTTTGCCTATAGGCGAGGTAGCTCAATGGCAGAGCAGGGGACTCATAAGCCCTTGGTTGGCGGTTCAAATCCGCCCCTCGCCACCAGAAAGAAAGCGAGAATACGCCGGTGCAAACAGGCTCTCACCAGGAGAGCCTGTTTTGCGTGATCGACTCACTTCAGTTCTCGCCGTCGTCAACCAGGCCCCGCTGTACCGCCACTACCGCAGCTTGCGTCCGGTCCGACACCCCCAGCTTCTGAAAGATCACGCTCACATAGTTCCGCACCGTGCCCTTGGCCAGGTGAAGTCGGCGGGCGATCTCGGGGTTGCTCTGTCCCTGCGCCAACAGGCCCAGGATCTCGCGCTCCCGCTCGGTAAAGGGTTCGGCCAATGGTTCGGCCTGCCTAGGAGGTGGGGGACTGGCGGCCGCCTGCATCACGGTGCCGGCGACGGCCGGATCCAGGTAGGATCTGCCCTCAACCGTGCCCTTGATGGCGGCGACCAGCTCATCGCGCCGCGTGTCCTTCAACAGGTAACCGGTGGCGCCCGCTCGAACGGCGTCCAGTACCCATTGATCCTCGGCGTAGGTGGTCAGCACCAGCACATAGAGGCCGGGGTGGTCGCGGCGCAGGCGCTGCGTGGCCTGGACGCCGTTCATGACCGGCATCTGTAGGTCCATCAGCACCACGTCCGGACCGGTCTGGGACACCAGGTCAAGCGCTTCCGCTCCGTGGCTGGCCAGGCCCACGACCTCGATCTCGGGATCGGTGCTCAATATCGCGGCCAGACCCTCGCGCACGACGGTCTGGTCGTCGCAGATCAGGACGCGAACCATCGGTTCCCTTCCTTCCCGCACCATGATTGCTTTACCATTCCCTCCCGTGCGAACACGCTTTGAGAATCATCGCTGGGCCTACCTGGCTTGCGGAGCGCCCTGCACCGGCCGGGATGCCAGGGGAACGATCAGATCGACCCTGGTCCCCTGGCCCGAGCGGCTTGTGATCTGCAACTGGCCCCCAATCAGGTTGGCACGCTCAGTGATGCCCTGGATACCCAGTTGATCCTGCCCTCCGGTCTGGGACGTCCGTACGGTCGCGACATCGATCCCCCGTCCGTCATCCTCGACCGTGAAGGTAAGGTTGCCGGCGTTTCGCTCCAGCCGCACGACGATCAACTGGGGTTCGGCGTGGCGGACCACGTTCTCCAGCGTCTCCTGGGCGATGCGGTACACGCCCTGCTCCACTGCCGGCGGTAGGTCGCCGCCAAGCTGCTCGGGCACGTGCAGCTCCAGCGCTGCGCCCGTCCGCTCGGCAGCCGTCTCGGCCAGCTCGCGCAGGGCCAGGGCCAGCCCCACGTCCTGCAAGGGGGAGGCGCGAAGATCCCGGAGGGCGCGTCGTGCCTCGGTCAGCCCCCGGCGGGCGGTCTCGTCCGCCTTTTCCAGCAGGTCCCGCGCCGCACCGGGATCCAGGTCCCACAGTGAGCGAACCGCCTCCAACTGCACGGTGACGGCGCTCAGCGAGTGGGCCAGGGTGTCGTGCAGCTCGCGCGCCAGGCGGTTGCGCTCCCGGCTGATGGCCAGTTCCTCCAGTGTGGCGGCATAGCGCTGCAACCGCGCATTCGCTGCCGCCTGCTGCTCGTAGGCCCGGGCCAGGGCCGTCCGTTGTTCCCGCTGGATGGAGACGAGTTGGACAATGACGTAACCGACGAGCAGCATCATGGCTGCCTGCAGGATCAGCCAGCTCACGTCGACGCTGACCGGCATGTTGGTCAGTGGACGGAAGAGCCAGAGCTGGTACAGGGTCAAACCCAGGACGTAGGCCAGAACGTAACGGAAAGGGTACTGCCACGCCACCAGCACCAACATGACAAAGAAGAAAATGGCAAAGGGGTTCTGTAGCGGGTTCTCCGAGGGCCACCAGTAGAAGCCGATCAGGATCGGGATCAGGCCCCACAGCAACGTTAGGGGCACGAACCACCGCCCCAGGATGCGGGGTACTTGGGGCAGTATCAGGAGGACCAGCAACACCAGTTCCATCACCAGCACCGGCGTGACGTTGGGCAGGGTCAGCCGTTCGATCAGGGTCATGCTGATGACCTGGTCCGTGGTCAGATCTCCAACCTGTGCCATCTGCATGACGATCAGGATGGGTCCGATGACGATCCAGAACACGATCCGGGTGACGATAAACAGGCGAAAGGCCTGCAAAAAGCCGGGTTCGAGTTCGGTCTGCTTGACAACTGGCATGATTCACACTTGGCCCTGTTCACGATTCCACGGCCAATTATACCATAGCCCCTCACGGTTGGGTAGTGCCCGCTTGGAACAGTCCACGGTGGCTGCAGAGTCGGAGTCTTGCCCAAGCGCGCGTGGCACTGGGAGGCAACTTTGCAGCAGCCGTGACCTTATGGCTTTGCACCCGCAGAGATCTCGAGTATACTATTGATCAATCGCATTCTAGAGTTCTCAATGCTTCAAGCTAGTCCGTGACCAGCCCGGGTACGTGACCAGCCGACCTCGGACTTGCTGGGAGCGTTCACAGGCTCACCGCAGGCTACCGAAAACGATAGCCGGGGTTGAAAGGAGATCTGTAAGATGGATACACGGGAGGCCATTGCAGCCCGGAGGAGCATCCGCCAGTTCAGGGAGGACCCGATCCCAGAGGAAGCCCTGGAGGCGATCCTGCTGGCGGCGACGCAGGCGCCTTCGGGAAAGAACCGGCAGCCGTGGCGGTTCCTGGTGGTCCAGGGCGACCAGCGGGCCGAGATGGTGCGCGTGATGCGCGAGGGCATGGCCAGGCGGGTGGAGGAGGGTATTGACCCGGGCAGCGCTGAGGGGTCGGCCCGGGTCATGGCCCAGGCGCCGGTGACGGTATTTGTCTTCAACCCGGAGGGCCTGGATCCGTGGCTTACCCGGTCTGTGGATCAGATGTGGACCGACGTGGTCAACATCCAGTCGATCGGCGCGGCGATCCAGAACATGCTGCTAGCGGCGCTGGACCTGGGGCTCGGGTCGCTCTGGATCTGCGACGTGTTCTACGCCTACGACGAACTGCGCACCTGGCTGGGGCAGGGCGGCCAGATGATCGCGGCCGTCGCGCTGGGCTACGCAGACGAGGCGCCCGAGGCGAGACCTCGCCGAGCGGTGCGTTCCGTCACACGCTGGGTGGAGGGATAGTCGAACCTTCAGGGCCTCTGGACCACTGATGCACTGAGAAGCCCTGAACCCGCTGAACGTTCCTGAGAGCGCAGCCGGTGTCAGAATTCGGCATCTGATACCAGTAGTGCGTTTCCACGCACCAGTCAGGCTTACAACCTGCTTGCAGCGGGTTTGGGATGTCGGGCGCCGGTTTCAGCCGGTGCCGGACGCTCATGGAGACCGGCCCGGTCTGATGGCAGCGCGGACGCGGACAGCCAGATCGCGCCAGGTGGGTCGGGATTCGGGTTGAAGGCTGCGGTCCAGGGTCTTGGCGGCCAGCGTCCACCCCTGGCTGACCCAGAAGGCGGTGGTTGGCTGGTCGCCAGGCGATACCTGGACGGCGACCGATTCTGCCCCCTGCTCGTGGAGGTGGGCGCACACAGCGTCGACGAGGGCGCTGCCCCAGTAGCGGCGGCGCCAGGCAGGGGCCACATAGACCGTGGGCACCTCGGCGAGCCCGCTAGCATGCACGCGGCCCACGGCCGTGCCGATGATCTGGTCACCGGCCCGCAGGCAGACCACGACGGCCTCAGGGTCGTCGAGCAGAGTGGCCCAGTCTTCATGATCGACGGGAAGGGCGGATAGGCCTGGCAGATCCTGTGGCGTGGCCGGGACCACCTGGGGCGTGTTCTCCTCCCGGGCCTGGCCCGACAGGCGGTGCCACAGGCCGCGCACCAGGCCGGGCACGATGGGAGCCAACATGGTGGCGACGACGATGAGGCCGGAAAGGACAAAATAGGGCTCGCCGGAGCCCAGGAGGGGCAGGGCACCCAGGCCGGCGTTGAAGGCATAGTGGGCGACGATGGTGGTGGTCAGGTCAAAGCGGAGGAAGAACCAGCCAAAGATGATGGCCACCAGCGTCAGCTCGATCCCACGCAGGTAGAATGGGTCGCGCACGTAGGCCAGGTGGGCAAAGGCCCAGATGATGCCCGGGACCAGGAGGGCCAGCCAGCGCCGGCGGGTCAGCAGGAGCAAGAGCGGGATCGCCACCAGCCGGAACAACAACTCCTCCTCCATGGCGGGCAGCAGACCGCTTCTGAGGGGGCCCAGAAAGGGAAAGGGGGTGGCGTACAGTCGAGTGTAGGGCACGCCCATGGGGGTCCAGCCGCCAAAGAGGCGGGTGGCGACCAGATAAAAAACAACCACAAAGCCGGCCAGCAGCCCGCCCAGCATGAGGCCGCGCCAGCTCGAACGGGACAGGATGCCCCAGCGGTCGTCGCGGCGCAGTGAAACCGTGTCACTCTGGGGCAGAATCTTGTTCCAGCGTGGCCAGAGAGCCTTGCTCAGGAATTGCCCCCCGCCCCAGAGGAAAAAGACGATGAGGCCGTAGTAGACAGCCGAGTACACCACGCCGATGAGGCTCTCCAGCCAAAACAGGGTGTAGTCCTGGGTGGTGCTGTATCCGGTCTTGTACAGGGGGAGAGCGTTCAGCCCGCTCAAGAGGCTCACCGCGGCCACGGCCAGGGCGGGGATGAGACCAATGTGCCAGGGGAAGCGCCCGCGCCAGACGGCGATCAGGTAGGCCAGCAGGGCTGCCAGCCCGAACAAGATGGCGCCGGCGTAGAAGGCCAGGTCGTTAAAGAACCCGGCCAGGTTGCGCTGTTCCGAGTAGTGGCGGCGGAAGGTCTCGGGCACGCGAAGCCAGTAGTCATAGTAGCCGATCTGGTCGCCGCGGACGCGCACCTCCAGGCGGAGGTCGCCCTCGCCCACGGAAA
>JASFHU010000176.1:0-7727 GCA_050123055.1 Anaerolineae bacterium | reverse complement strand
CTCCAGGTAGTTTGACACATAGATCAGGTGCCGGCCCTGGTACTCGCTGGGTGGCACATAGTTGGTGTGCTCGATCACACCCACGTAGGGCATGGTGCGGTCGGCGATGTTCATCCAGTAGATGTGGCTCAGGCTCTGCTTGCTGGTCAGGAGCAGCACCACGGCCGCCTGGTAGGGCACCGAGCGGAGCAGGCCAGCGTACGCTTCGTCCAACGTGGGCGGCGCGATCTCTAAAAAGTTGTAGCCCGGCACCGTAGCAATGACGACGTCGAAGGGCAGCGTCTCCTTTTTGGTGACGATGCCGGTCACCCGCTGTGGATCGTCCGGGTCAGTCGTCATACCGGTGACCTGCTGGCTGAGGCGCAGGTCAGCACCGCCGGCCTGCAGTCGATCCACCAGCGCCTGGGTGATGATCTCAAAGCTGCCCACCGGATAGGCCAGCTTCTCCTTGGCCGTGGCCCCCTGGCGCGAGCTGCCCCGCACCTTGATCTTGCCCCACAGCCAGGTCATACTGACCTGATCGGCCCTATCCCCGAACTTGCCCCGCAGAAGCGCCCCCCAGAACTTTTCATAGATCTCTTCGCCCAGATAGCGCAGGATCCATTCCCGGGCGGTGATCTGTTCCAGGCTTTGCCAATCGTTCACTTGCCCCAGGTAGAGGTACATCAGTCCCATCTTGACCCGGTTGATCAGACTCAACGGCTTGAAGCCGATCAGGTCAATGGGAGTCACAAAGTCGTAGATATGGCCCTCAGAATAGACCCCCACCTTGGACTCGATCCAGTGCAACTGGTCTCCGATGCCCAATTCGTCCATCAAGCCAAGGATGTGGGTGTCACTGCCAAAGAGATGGTGGTAAAAGTACTCGATGCGAGTGCCCAACAGCGGGAGCGTAGCGGCTTGGCCGCCCCACGTCCCATACTTTTCCAATACTGTGACGGCGTAGCCCCGCTTCTGCAGTTCGTAGGCGGCCGTCAGCCCCGCGTATCCGCCGCCGATGATTCCAATTCGGGTTTTGCTCATTCCTCTGTCTCGGGCTCCGGTTCAGGCTCAGGGGTATCGGCTATCAGATCTATCTCGCCATCCTTATAGCTCGCCAGGTCTTCCCGGGCCTGGTGAAACTGTGCTATCAGCTCCTCGTCGGTGCCTTGATAGCGCGCAATCGTCTGCTGGGAACAGAGCTCGCAGCCTCGCATAAATCGATAGCTGCCCGACACACAGCCCATGCAGGCGTTCAACCGGATCATCATCAAGCAGAAAGCCAGCGTGTCTTCATGCGTCTCGGGCAGGCTGACGATATGCTCGACCAGTTCCCGCCACTCCGGACCCCGCAGATCTTTGAGATCGGGGATCAGGTGTGGTGGAAAGAGCAGTTCCGTCCTTGGATTTAAGGTCATACGCCTATCCAGTCGGGCTTGTATGCTGCACAGACCTGGCCTGTGTCAAGCGGTGCCGGCGCTCCATCCCTTCCCATACCGCCCAGGGAACGGCGACACTACCCAGACCATTGCCCAGCACACCCCCGTGAAAATCACTTCCCCCGGTGATCAGCAGCCGATGCTTGATGGCCAACTGCAGCAGTTGCTGGCTGGCGCGCCGAGGGTAGTTGGGATAGTAAACTTCGATCCCCTCCAGGCCCGCGCCTCGCAACCGCGGCAACCAATACTTGAGATTAAGACCTGCCCTGCGCTCCCCCCGGCGATTATACTGGTAGGGGTGAGCCAGTGCCGCCAGGCCACCACTTTCTCGCACCAGTTGGATGGCCTCTTCCGGCGTCAGTTTGTAGCGCTCCACGTAGGCCGGGCGGTCACGGCCGATCCACAGGTCGAACGCCTCGTCGTAGCTGCTCACGTGGCCGGCTTCCAGCAGCGACGCCGCCACGTGAGGGCGACCGATAGAACCGCCGCCGCCCGAGATCTCGACCACCCGCTCCCAGTCGACAGGCATGCCCAGCCTTGCCAGACGAGCCAGCATTGCTTGGGCTCGTTCCCATCGCGCTTCCCTTGTGACGGCCAGGAGCGCCTGGAGCTCTGCGTGCTCGGTGCCCACAAAGTACCCCAGCAGGTGGATCTCTTCCCTGCCGCTGACGGTGCTGACCTCCACTCCCGGCACCAGCGTGATGCCCCATCGCCGGGCCTCGGCTTGGGCCGACGGGATGCCCTCGGTGGTGTCGTGATCGGTAATCGACAACACCTCAATGCCGTGGTTTGCGGCCCGGGCCACCAGCTCCTTCGGCGTCAGGCCCCCGTCCGATGCGGTACTATGACAATGCAGATCAACGCGGTTTGGGATCGTTGTCCGTCTCCTCGTTCTGCTCTATGCCTGCCACGATCCCACGCGATCCAAGTTACTTCCCCCCCCTGAGCCGTGCCTGCCACTTTTCCAGTGGTTCCCACTTGCCAGACGCGGCCAGCTTGGCCTGCCGGGGCCAGGTGGCGGGATCGGCCTGCTGCGCCAGGTTGGGGTCCGCCTCTTCCAGGATCTGCTTGATGCGGTCTACGTCGGTATCGGCCAACTGCGCATAGTTGGTGATCCCGGCATCTTTGAGTACCTCAGCGATCTTGCCATCGATGCCCTCGATGCGCTCCAGATCGTCCGGGCCTGCAGGGGGAGCTGCTTCCGCCTCCTTCTTGGCCTTGGCCGCGGCTGCGGCTTCTGCTTTCTTTTTGGCGGCTGCGGCCTTTTTGGCCTCTGCAGCCTTTGCCTTGGCCTCCGCCTTGGCCCGGCGCACCTCCTCCTCGTGGGCATAGTCGGTAGGATGCAGTCCGGCATAGTACTCGATCGGATTGAGCAGCCTGTCCAGGTCGTAGAACATGCCCTCGTTGCGATCGCTATAGGCGACTTCGTGCTCCTGGTTCATCTTGATGGCATCAAAGGGGCAAAACTCGGCGCAAAAGCCGCACGACATGCAGATCATGGCGTCGATCCAGAATCCGGATGGCTTGGCCTGGGGCCGGCCTCTGTCGTCGGTTGCTCGCTCGATCCAGATACACTGGGGCGGGCACACCCGTGCACAGATACCGCAGGCGGTGCAGCGTGGGTCTTCCTTTGACTCCTCGTAGACCAGGAAGGGGGTGAAACGGAAATTCTCGGTGATCTTGCGCTTCTGTTCCGGGTACTGAACCGTAAACAGCCCCTTGCCGTCGACGGCCTGTCGCTTCTCCAGCCACTCCTGGTCGTATCTGCCCTTGAGGGAGAACCACCTGAGCGGGTTGCGATCGTACCAGTACGACTCGACAAAGTGGCGCATGGTGACGCTGAGGCCCTTGATCAATCCCAGTCCAAACATTAGCGGTCCACCTCCCCCATCGTGGTGTCGAGGCTACCCAGGATGACGATGGCGTCGGCCAGCAGATGCCCCATCGACATCGCCTCCAGCGCCCCCAGGTTGATGAAACAGGGCGAGCGAACGTGGTAGCGATAGGGGTTCGTCCCCCCGTCGCTGACCAGGTAGAAGCCCAATTCGCCCTTGGGATGTTCAACGCGGCCATAAACCTCGCCTTCCGGTACCTTGGGGTTCCAGGGCTTCTTTCCAGCCTGGATCGCCCCCTGGGCCGGGATACGGTCCAGCGCCTGGTTGAGGATCTTGATACTCTCCCGCACCTCGGCGATGCGTTGCCGGTAGCGGTCGTACAGGTCGCCGGTCTCGTAGGTGGGCACCTCAAAGTCGAAGGAATCGTAGATGGAATAGGGCTCCACCTTGCGGATATCGTATGGGATGCCGGCCGACCGCAGCACAGGCCCCGAGACGCCATAGTTGGCCATTTCCTGCCAGGTCATGGCCGACACGCCCACGGCGCGCGAGATAAAGATCTCGTTCTCGGTCAGCAGGGATTCAAACTCGTCGATCTTGCGGGCCAGCCGGTCGACCACCTGGCGGCAGCGTTTCAGCCACTCGTCGCTCACGTCGCGGGCCACACCGCCAAACCGGTAGTAGTTGACCATCATTCGCGCCCCAGAAGCCTCCTCGAACAGGTCCAGGGCGTGCTCTCGCTCGGTAAAGGCGTAGAGCATGGGCGTCATCATGGCGCCTAGCTCGTTGAACAAAAAGCCGATCGCCAGCATGTGGTTGATCACCCGCGTCAACTCGCCCATGATGACCCGTAGGTACTCGGCCCGCTCGGCCACCTCCTGGCCCGTCATCTTTTCCACCGCCACCACGTAGCCAAAGCCATTGTACATGGGCGAGATGTAGTCCAGGCGATCGGTGTAGGGGATGTTGCCGGTCCACAGATTCCGCTCGCCGATCTTTTCGTGGTTGCGGTGCAGGTGGCCCACCACCGGGTAGATGCTGGTGATTGTCTCTCCCTGCAGACTGACGACCATGCGGAACACACCATGGGTGCTGGGGTGCTGGGGTCCGATGTTGAGCAAGATCTGGTCGGTCTGCAGGCCGTTGGTGCCGATGGCCTGACCAGGCTGTACGTCGACCTCGGGTAGCGGCTGCCACAGTTCGGGGTCGGGGTCAAAGCCCTTCGGATACTGTAGGTTGGCCCGCCAGCGGACCCGATCTTCGGCCAGCCGCGGCCTGGGGTTCTCTGGACTCGGCCAGCGGCTCTTGTACGGTTTCTTTTCCTGCTCGTAGTAGGGCTCGTACCAGTCCTTGCGCATCGGAAAGCCCTCAAAGCCCTCCCACAGCAGGATGCGCTTCAGGTTTGGGTGCCCCTCAAAGCGGACGCCAAACAGGTCCCATACTTCCCGCTCCTGAAAGTTGGCGCTGTGCCAGATGGAGGCCAGGCTCGGCATCCGGGGGTCGGCCCGGTCGGGCAGGCGGACCTTGAACGGGATGCCGGGTCCCAGTTGGTCCGGCTGGGTGGAGTACAGATTGTAGACCACCTCCAGGTGGTCGGCATAGTCAGAGGCCGACATGTGGGTCAGATAGTCGAACCCCAACTCGTCGCGGAGATGGGTGGCCACTGCCGGGAGCTGGTCAGGGTCCAGGACCAGCCACTCCCCATCGCGCTCTATCACCGCCCCCGGAAAAGATTCGTTTAGTTGGGCCTCAATGGCTCCCAGATCAACTGCCATGCTTCTCTCCCTTGAGTCGTATGGTCAAGCCTCCGAAGCGCTTTCTGCTTCGGCAGTCTCTGTCGTTTCGGCCACAGGCTCCTCGGTCTCTTTTTCTCGCGCTGCCGCGCTGATCTCGGGGACCAGGCGCGGGTCGATCAGGTCCGGCCCGCCCAGAAACGGCACCGGGGCCTCGGGAATCGGGTCCTTGCGGTACCAGCGCACCTCGTTGAGCTTTTCGTTCTGGATCTTTTCGTGGACGGCCATGTAGGCGTTGATGAGGGCCTCAGGGGTGGGCGGGCAGCCGGGCACATAGATGTCCACCGGCAGAAACTGGTCGATGCCAGAGACGACGTTATAGCCCTCTTTGAAGGGGCCGCCACCGGTGGCGCAAGCGCCCATCGAGATGACGTATTTGGGCTCGGCCATCTGGTTGTAGATGGTCACGATCTTGGGGACCATCTTTTTGGTGACCGTGCCGGAGATGATGATCAGGTCGGCCTGGCGGGGTGAGGCACGGGCCAGGTCCATGCCCCAGCGGCCAGTGTCAAAACGTGAGGCTGAGGCAGCCATGAACTCGATGGCGCAGCAGGCCACGCCAAAGAACATTGGCCACAGCGAGTACTTTCGGCCCCAACCGTAGACCTGGCTCAACTTGGTGATGAACACATTGCCCTTTAACTCGTCGGGCACCTGTACCTCGTCACTCATGCTGCCACTCTCCTTTGAGCGAGTTTGCGCTTGCCTTTAGAGGCTGTGCAAAACGCCGGCCCGCTGCTTGCCGGGCAAGCGTGAAAAGCGTCCCCCATTATAGCCGTTTGTACCTTTTTTGTCAATTAGCGGGACCGTTTTCCCCGCACCGGCGGGGGCGCGCCTGCTGCCACGCGCCTGCCCGCCGATTGCTGAATGGTACCACGCCAGGGCCATCCTGTCAAGGGGGTAACGGTATTGTAGACGTATAGATTTCGATAGAAGCTAACGCTTGGTATGAGCGATCAACGCTTGGACAGGGGGGAGGAACCGTCGACTGCTGCCACAATGGAGCAGTCTTTGCTCGATACCGGGTGTTTTCCGTCTGCGCCAGGCCATCAACAAGGGTTCAGTTGCTGTCAACGAGCAACCCAGCCACCCTGGAGGTGCTAGGGTGACACCAGCGCCAACAATTCGGCCGGCTGGAGCACCGGCAGCGGTTCAGCTTTGTACTCCCGCACATTCCGCGTAACCAGGTACCTCCGTACATCATACCACACTATTGTACGGCTGCCAATCTGGTAATCAGGAAGCTCAATTGGCCCCGCTCACCCACCATCGCGCCCGGCCCGGGCAGAAACCAATCCCCAAAAAGCCAAAGGCCCTGCCAAGCCAGACAAACCGCAGGGTTCGCCTCGGCCTCAGCAGGGCCTCTCTGTGTCCGGGTACAGAACCCGGTCCTGTCCGCCTATCCTTCCTCGCCGCCGTCGCCCCCAGTCGATTGGCCGATGCCGGGCAGCGCGTGGAGGGCCTCCATCAGGTCGATGCCCGTCAGAGCCTCGATGGTGGCCGGCACCTGGGCCACGATGTTGGTCACGTCGGCCGTGACCTTGGAGGCGCCAGCGCCATCCCCGCCGTTGCTGATGACCACGATGCGATCCGTCTTCGACAGGGGCTGGGCGACCGCGCCAGCCACCTCGGGCAGGGCCTCGATGAGCTGTTGGATGATGGCCGCCTGGTTGTACTTTTGCCAGGCCTCCGCCTTCTTCTCCATGGCCTGGGCCTCGGCAAAGCCCTGGGCCTGGATCACCTCGGCTTCCGCCAATCCCCTGGCCTTGGTGGCCTTGGCTTCTCCCTCGCCCTGCAGGCGGGTGGCCGCAGCCACACCCGCGGCCTCGGTCTCGGTTTGGAACTTTTTGGCGTTGGCCAGGGTCTCGATGCGGTATCGCTCCGCCTCGGCCGGCTTTTCGACGGTGGCCTCCAGCTCGCGAGCCCGGCGCTGGACCTCCTGCTCCTGCACCTCGATCTGTTTCTGCTTGGCCACGACCTCGATCTGCACCTCCTGGGACGTGATCTCCTGGTTGGTGATCTTTTCCTGGAGGGTGCGGGCCAGCTCGGCCTGGACCTCGCTACGGTTCGACTCTTTGTCGTACTCGGCCTTCTGAACGCGATAATGCTTCTGTGCCTCGGCGATCTTGGTTTCGGCCTGGAATTTGGCCGTCTCGCCCTCTTGCCGTGCCTCGGCCGACTGGATGGTCGCATCGCGGGCGGCGTTGGCCTGAGCGATGGTGGCGTCACGCTGCGCCTCGGCCTCGCCCTTGACGGCGTCGCGCTTGACCTCGGCGGTGCGGGTACGGCCCAGCGACTCCAGGTACTCTTTGTCGTCGCGGATGTCCTTGATGACAAAGGATACGATCTCCAGGCCCATGTTGGCCAGGTCGCTGCCCGAGACCTCCAGCACCTTCTGGGCAAAGGCGTCCCGGTCCTTGTAGATCTCTTCGACCGTGAGCATGCCCAGGATGCCGCGCAAGTGGCCGGCCAGCGTCTCGTGGGCGACGTATACGATGCCGTCAGGCCCCTTGGACAGGAACTGCTCGGCAGCGGTATAGATGGAAACATCCTCGCCCCGGATCTTGATCTGGGCCACGCCGTCCACGTGGACCGGCACGCCCTCCACGGTGTAGACGCTGCGTACCTCGACCTCGATGGTCAGGATCTCCATCGAGAGGATGTCCACCCGTTCCAGCACG
>JASFHU010000175.1:0-7774 GCA_050123055.1 Anaerolineae bacterium | reverse complement strand
TTTCCTTGTTGGTTTGCTCAAACCGACACTTGACGCCGCACTGAACTACGAGGGCGACCCCAGAGGTGAGAGCTATGTAGAATTGAGCAACTGGCTCCGCGAGAGAGTGGAGCCGGCCGAAAGCGTGGCCTATATCGAAATAGGCTACCTGGGCTTTTACACCAACAACCAGATCATCGATCTTGCCGGCCTTTTGCTGCCAGAAATCACACCTCACATTGCCGCGGAGGATTTCGCCTGGGGATTCTGGCACTACGAGCCCGACTACTATATCTACCTGCCCGATTTCGATTGGGCCCTGGCGGAGATTCGAGCCGACCCCCGTTTCGACCAACGATACCAGGCGGTTGCCACACTGCCAGGGCCACGGGAAAGTGATTTTGTGATATTCAAACGCAGGTGAGATAAGAGAGGCCCGCTTGCCGGATGGCAAGCGGGCCTTTTTCGTCCCTCAACCTCTTTCCCGTCACGCCGACTCGCGCAACTCCTCTTCTTCCTCCCCCCAGACCAACGGCCGCCCAGACTGGGTCAGGAGCAGCGGTCGCGTCCTGCGCCGGATCGTCTCGCCATTCACGATACAGCGGACGACGTCCGTCCGCGAGGGGATCTCGTACATCACTTCCAACAGGGTTTCCTCAATGATCGTCCGCAAGCCACGCGCGCCTGTCTTGCGGCCCATCGCCTCTTCGGCCACCGCCTCCAGCGCATCGTCAGTAAGAATCAACTCCACGCCATCCAACTCGAGCATGCGCGTGAACTGCCGGACCAGCGCATTCTTGGGCTCGGTCAGAATGGCAATCATGGCTTCCTTGTCCAACGGTTCGACGCTGACCGACACCGGCAGGCGCCCGACCAGTTCGGGGATCAGCCCGAAGGACATCAGGTCGTCGGGCGTGATCTCGCGCAGCAACTGGGCCGGCGTCATCTCCCGGCGCCCCCCCTCGCGTCCGGCGGCAAAGCCCACCTGGCCCTTGACCCCGATCCGCTCGGCGATGAGTTCGTCTAGGCCCTCGAACGTGCCACCGCAGATGAACAGGATGTTGGCGGTATTGACCTGGATGAACTCCTGCTGGGGATGCTTGCGGCCACCGTGGGGCGGAACGTTCACATCTGCACCCTCGACGATCTTGAGCAGCGCCTGCTGTACCCCCTCGCCCGAAACGTCACGCGTGATGCTTGGATTGTCGCCCGACTTGCGGCCAGTCTTGTCGATCTCGTCGATGTAGATGATGCCTTTCTGCGCCCGCTCAATGTCAAAATCAGCGGCCGAGAGAAGGCCCAGCAGGATCGTCTCTACGTCCTCACCCACATAGCCGGCCTCAGTTAGGGCTGTGGCATCGGCAATGGACAGGGGCACGTCCAGGATGCGGGCCAGCGTTTGGGCCAGCAGCGTCTTGCCGCAGCCGGTGGGACCGATAAGCAGGATGTTGGACTTTTGCAACTCCACTTCGTCCAGCGACTTGCCAGCCCTAATCCGCTTGTAGTGGTTATAGACCGCCACCGACAGGACTTTTTTGGCCCGCTCCTGCCCGATGACATATTCCCCCAACCGCTCATAGATCTCGCGGGGCGGAGGCAGCTTCGAGAGGCCCTCCTCGGCGTCGTGCTGATCCTCTTTGAGTTTCTCCTCTTCCAGGATCTCTACGCACAGCGCAACACACTCGTCGCAGATATAGACGTCTTCGGGACCAGAGATCAACCGGTCCACGTCTTCTGTATTTCTATGGCAGAAGGAACAGCGTTGTGCGTCTGTGCCGTGCCGTCGCCCCATGGGTCTGTCTCCTACGCCTCCGCCTCGGCGGATTCCTTCTCAGCAGATTCCTTCTCAGCAGATTCCTTCTCAGCAGCGTCTTCCTGCTCTGCAGTACCTTCCTGTTCCCCGTCCAGGGTGAGCACCTCGTCGATGAGGCCATACTCTACGGCCTGTTCCGGGTCCATGAAAAAGTCGCGGTCGAAATCCTCGGCGATCTTTTCCACGGTCTGTCCGGTGTGCTTGGCCAGGACGTTGTGCAGCAGATCCTGCATCCGCTTCAACTCTTTGTACTGGATCTCCACGTCGGGTGCGTAGCCGCGCGCCCCACCACCTGCGGGATGCATGTGGATGGTGGCATGGGGCAGCGCATAGCGTCGCCCCTTCTGGCCTGCAGCCAGCAGCACCGTGCCCATGCTGGCCGTCCAGCCCACGGCAATGGTTGAAAGCGGTGCTCGGAGCATCTGCATCGTATCATAGATCGCCAGTCCAGGATAGATCTCACCCCCAGGCGAGTTGACATATAGCTGGATCTCTTTGTCAGGGTTCTCCCGGTCGAGCCAGAGCAACTGGGCGACGATCAGGTTCGCGACCTGGTCGTTGATCGGTGTGCCAAGAAAAACTATCCGCTCTTTGAGCAGAAGAGAATAGATGTCATACGCGCGCTCGCCTCGCCCGCTCGTCTCGATCACCATTGGTATCAAGCTATTCTGCATCGTCAAGCCTCCTGTGTCTCAATTACGGGAAGACCAAAGCAAAAGACCAGTCTGCACCTTGAGCTCAAGTCTCCTCCGTACACTGGAGCCAGTGTACACCCCATCCAGACAAAGGTCTGTAAGATGCCTCCCCGGCATCGAGCGCGCCCTAGCCGGCCTCCCCAGCTTTAGCCTCCCCGGTCGGCTCCTCTTCCTCAGCCTCAACCTCAGCCTCAGCCTCTTCCTCTGTCTCAGCCTCAGCCTCAACCTCTTCCTCTTCCTCAATCTCCCCCTTGCCGATCTGGACCACGTGCTCCTGGGCCAGAGTCATGACCAGATCGCTGGCCACCGACTGCCGGCCCTCTTCGCTTTCCAGCATCTCGCGCATCTCACCGGCCTCTTCGCCGGCCATCTCGCTGAAGCGGTCGATCTCGGCCTCCAGCTCATCGGGGTCGGCCTCCAACTCCTCCAGCTCGGCAATCTGTTCCAGGACCAATCGCCTCTGTAGGCGGTCCTCGGCCGCGGGCCGCAGCTCCTCCCTGTAGCCATCGCGGGTCTTGCCGATCATCCCCAGATAGGTGTCCAACTGCAACCCCGACATGGCCAGATTCCTCTCCATCTGGCCCAGCATCAGGCTTGCTTCCCGCTCCACGGCCTGGGGCGGATATTCGATCTTGACCGCGCCCTCAATCATAGCATCCAGCACCTTATCCAGATACTCTGCCTCGGCCTGCTGGAGCGCCGCGGTCTCCATCTCCTCCCGGATCGCCGCGCGCAGTTCGTCCAGCGAATCGTAATCGCCGACCATCATGGCCAGGTCGTCGTCCAGGGCGGGTAGATCCTCCTCACGCACCGTGTGCAGGCGAACCGTCACCGTCGCCTCCTCATCGGCGAGCTCCTCCAAATCGTCATCCTCCGGCACAGTCAGCGTGAAGGTCTTTTCCTCGCCAGCCGACATGCCCACGATCTCCTCGTGAAAGTCGGGCAAGGGGATAGTGGCGCCTGCCTCCAGGATCATCTCGTGGTCTTGGTTGCTCATGATCAGCTCGTCGTCGGCCGTGCCCTCCATGTCCACCACGACCTGATCGCCGACCTCCGCAGGGCGCTCCACGGGCACCCACTGGCCGTTCTCCTGCTGGATCTCGCTCAACCGCTGGTCAATATCTTCATCGGTGACTGGCTCCGGCTCGAAAGGCACTCGCACGGCCCGATAATCGCCCAGATCCGCTTCCGGTTCGATGGGCAGCAGGATGGTCATGCGAAAGGGGTCCCATTCCACATCCTTCAGTTCGCCGGCTTCGTACGGTTCGTACTCGATCTCTTCCAGGGCCTTGTCATACAGATCCTGGCCAAACTCCTCCAGTGCCGCCTGCTGTACCGCTTCTCGCCCAAATATCCGGATCACCGCGTGAAAAGGTGCCCGGCCCCGGCGGTAGCCTGGAATATTGTAGTTGCGCGACAGTTTGCGGGCCGTTTGGCGCAGTTCCTTGTCCACGTCGGCTGCGTCCAGCTCGACAAAGACGTTGATCTGGCAGTCTTCCAGTCGCTCGGTTGTGACTTTCATGTCTGTTCCTACCTCTCCTGTCTGGTCATTCTGAAGCGCGGCTATTATACCCCATTTCGATATACCCGCCAAACGTATTGGGGTTCCTGTCCTTATGTCTTGGCTGTGAGGGGGTAACGGTGTGGGCTCTCTGCTTCCTGGCAGGGTACTTTAGGGGGCGCGCACGCAACGGTAGCCATGGCGACTGTTGCCCCAGTCCTTGGGCTGGCCATGGATCGTGCCGCCGTATCGCAGACCACCGGTGTAAGGCACACACCAGGCCGCTCCCCCGTCATGGTCGTCGGCCGTCCAATAGTAGATGGGCGACTGATCTGCTGCCCACAGAGGCGCGTCCTTGTTCGGCTGCCTATCGCAATTCGCCCTACTGGACAAGCCATCCCAGGTGCAGCCAGCGTTCCCCCCACTCCCGATCAGAGAGCGCACAACTTCGTCGGCCGTGGGCAAGCGCCAGATATCCTGCGGTTCTGGCATCAGGGTTGTACCATCCCCGGCCAGGTAACGGCAAAGACCGGTCGTCTCCATGTCGTCCGCCGTCGCGTGAGCCCCTCCGACTCTTCCCTTGCGCTCCTGGTGGATACCCGCCGGCGGCGCACCATACAGCGCCAGGTCATCCCAGGAGGGGTACCTTCCCCTGCCCGAGAGCGGATGCCAGTTCCAGCCCGGACCCTGCGGCGCCCAGAGCAGGGTGACGCCGTTGCCTTCGATCCGCTGGAGGCTACGGCCGCCGTCATCCGAACGGGCCAACAGAAACGGAATGAAGAAGGCTGTCAGGGCTACCGCCGTCAGCACAGGGGGAATGACGACAAGGACATAGCGTAGGTTGCGCCGCAGCCATCGCTCCGGCGGCGCCCATCCGGCGGCGCGACGCAGTCGTCGAAAGCGCCCCTCCAGCAGAAAAAGCAGCCCCACGACGACCAGCAGGCCGCTGATGGGAAACCATCCCAGCATCCATTCAAGCGACAGAGCACCGAGCTGTGCCTGCCTGGACCAGCGCCAGGCGGTGAATGCCCCGCCCGCCACAAAGATCATCCACCCGCCGAGACGCGGCCAGGTGAGCGCCACCAGGGTGAAGGCCATGCAGATGGCAGGCAGGCCCAGGTAGGGCAACCGGTTGTACCAGGCTCCCCACCAGCCCTCGTAGTACATCTCGCCCACGCCCCAGAAGGTCCACAACGTGGTCGTGAGGAGGATCAGACTCGTGGCGACGTAGCCCGGCAGCCTGCGCCAGAATGCCAAAGGATGCATCAACTCCCTCTGCAGCACGAACTACAACCCAAGCGAGAATTCGTGCGACCCTCAGTACGGAAAGGCCAGCGTCACATCCCGCCTGGCAATGGGGTGGTTGGCGGCGACGATGAAGCACCACCTGCCATTCTGCCAGACAAGGCCACGTTGATCCACCGCTGCCTCCGGATCGTACCAGAAGGCGAAATTGCGCTTGCCCGACGCGCTCCACCAGCCTTTGTACGGCTCCTCGGCCAGCAGGCGATGACTGTCCAGTATACCGGTTGACTCCAGGGTTCGTGCCAAGTCGCGTACTGCTGTGGCGGCGTCGTGATAACTGTCCATCCGGGCAGCAATGACCCGCACGCTGCCATAGGTGCCATCATAGGTCGCCTCTGCCGCGTCCGGGCCGAGCGCCAGGCCACGGTAGCTGGCAACCGTTCGACACTCAGTCCACTTGTAGCCGGCTACCTCCCCCGGCAGCACCGACTCAGGGGTCATGACCCCTGGCGTGGGACGCAGCTCAATGCCATCCGGTCCTGCGCCCAGTACCCTCGGCGCAGCCCACCACATCCCGAGTGTGCAGAGTGTGATGCTGGCAAGCACTATGGCAGCCGCCACCACCACCAAAGCCACGAGGATCATCCTTTTTTTCATGCCTCCCTCCCCCTGATCTGTGCCGGCACGAGATCGGGCCACGCCAGCCGAATGCACCGCCAGCCGGACTGGCATCCGGAGGCATAGCCTTTGGTCAGCGAGATTGGCGACAGCCCCTGGCAACGACCCCGATACTCGTCCAGCTACTGGCCAGTATGACGATGACCATCATCCAAAACCTGTCGGAGCCCCAGAGCAGAACCACAGAGGCCGCCAGCACTGTCAGCCACATGAACGCGTTGGCAAACTCGGCCGATGTTGGCTTTCTCATCTCCCTCCTCCCTCTGTTTGCTCCACCTCCCAGAAAAGGTCAAAGCCGCCACCTGTGCCAGCGCCCTGGACGACGATGGCATGGTTTCCATCGGTATCTTTTTCATCATCCTGAGCCTTTACCCTTCTCCACTCCCATCCCCTTCCCCGACGGTCTTGGTTAGCAGATCATGCCCGTGACCCAACAGCAGGAAGGCCAGAGGCCCCACAATGCTGAAAAGGAGGATGATCGGCAGCCACAGCCAGCGACTGAGATAGCGTGTCTGCGCGCTGCAGAACCACTCCACCAGGGCCGCGAGCAACAGCACCAGGTAGAGTACAGTCAGCATCGAAATCAGGTATCCAACCAAATCCATTTTTCACCTCCTAGCACCCCGAATCCGCCGGCCCAGGCGTTCCGCTCCCAGCCCCAGCACGATGAGTAGCACCCCGATCACAAAAAAGGCTAGCGGAATGCCGATCTTGTCTGCGAAATGCTCCAGGTTCGCATACACGATCAGGAACAAGAGGCACGCCGCTCCAGAGTAGAGAAACACCCGCGACTGTCGCTTCAGTCCGAGGGCGATGAAGGCGATGCTCAGCAGGGTAGCAATGGCCTCCATCACCGCCTTTTGCCAGACGACCTCATACGGCTGCACAGACAGCGCCACGGTCCACCCAAAGACGATCAGGCTGGCAAAGAGACGGGACACTGTCACCAGCCCCCTGCCCTGCCTTACCCAAAACCATTCCGATAGAGCCAGCCACAGACCCCCAAGCGCCAGGACAACCGACAGCGTGCGCCAGGGACTATATGGTGGATAGGTATAGTCCATCCACTCCCCCTGTGGACGAAGCGGTAGGCTCCAACCGGTCGGCTCAACTCACCTGGATGGATCTGATCTCGTTGCCATGATCCCAGCGCCTAACACCAGTTGCCGCTAAACGTTCGCTTCAGGCTGCTGATTCGCAGCTTCAGGTTACGTGCTCCTCCAGGGTGAGGCTTGGTAGTCGATATCGCCGCTGCAAGTACTGCCCGAATGACACCAGCAGACGACCCAACTGGCACAACAGCCAGTGGTACCGCCGGGATGGCCAACCAGGTCGATGAACCCCGGCCTCCCGCAACCAACGTGCCACCTCTGCTTCGCGCAGCGCCTCCTCGACACGCATCTCCATGAGCTGCTTGGCAAAAAACAGATCTAGGTTCGTCATTCCCCAACCTCCGCTCGTGACTATGTCCGAATCTCCAGTCCACTTGGTCCTATTGTAGCAAACCTCTATCTCCCGCGCATCGGCAGCAACACCGATCCTCTCTTGTGGATAACCACAGCTGTCTCCAGCCCGGCACTACGGGTTTCCACACCCGTACCACTGCGGATATCCCCTGTGTGAAGGCCTTGTGGGGTACGGTACGACTATGATATAATCAGGGTGGAGGAGGCTGGGAAAAAGATGGAAACCAAGCTCAGTGCCCTATACGATCTGGGCCAGCGATTGATCCTCTTGCACGACCCTCAGGAGATTGCCGAGGCCGTCCTGGACATTTCCGTCCGGGTCCTGCGGCTCCAGGACACTGCTCTCCTGCTGGTGGACCAGGCACGCAGGGAACTACACCTCGTTGCCAGACGGGGA
>JASFHU010000174.1:0-7789 GCA_050123055.1 Anaerolineae bacterium | reverse complement strand
CGACCTTCAACCGCGTCGACTCCCTGTGTCGCGTCCTGCCCTCCTATCTCCGTTCGCCGTCGGAGACTCGTCCGTCCGCGGTTTCTGAGGTCATCGTGGTCGACGACGCCGGGACCGATGGAACGGAGGAGCGGGTCCGGCGCTTGATGGCTGGCGAGCCCCGGCTGCGCTACACCCGAAACCGGGAGAATTTGGGGGCGCCTGCCACGCGCAACCGGGGGGCGCTCCTGGCCCGCGGTGTATGGGTCCTCCAGGGCGAGGACGACCTGGCTCTGGGTGAGGGGTATGTGGAGACAGTCCTCGACCACGCGCTCAGAACGGGAGCGGACGTCATCGCCGGCCGCCGCATCTGGATGCGCCTGGGTGAGACTGAGGAGCAGGCACTGGTCCGGGCCAATCGATCCCGGGCGCCACTGGTCCACGAGCGACGGCTGGATGTGAATAGCCATGCCATCACTCCGGGCGACGTCGAGGTGCCTCTTCTGAGCGCCATCATGCTCGTACGGCGGGAGGTCTTTGATCGTGTACAGTACGATCCACAATTCGGTGGGCCCAGCAGTTGGCGCGAGGAATCGGACTTTCAGCTCTGTGCCCTGGAAAGTGGATACAAGCTGGTCTTCTGTCCCCATGCGATGGCCTTTCACCATTCCCGGGCCTCGCAGAGTTACGGCGGCAGGCGGTTGAAAGGCACGGCCATGTACGCCTATCGCATTTACCACAATAACCTGGTCTTTCTGCGGCGACACCAGGACTACTTGCGGGCCCACCTTCCTCGGGCCCTTCTGTTTGGCAGTCCGCTGGCCAGCGCCCTCAGATATGGGCTCTATCGCACCGCCTGGCTGCTGGCCGTAGAGTTGGTGCGCGTCTGGCGGGCTCGAAAGCATGGAGCCTTTTCATGGGAGTAGAAGGTTATGAGTGAATCTGATCCAGGCACGGTATCGACGTTGGAGTACAGCGAGGAGGCCCTGCAAGAGGTCCGCGAGCGGCGGCTGCTCATCGACCAGGTCGATCGCTGGCTGTACGACGAGATCTCGCCCTACCTGGGCCAGCGGGTGCTGGAGGTTGGTTGCGGCCTGGGCAACCTGGCCCGCCTGCTGGCTGATCGCGAGTTCTATGTCGGCACTGACGTCTCGGAGGAGAGCGTGGCTCACGTGGAGGAGCTCTATCGTTCCCAGCCCCAGGTGCGCGCCTTTGTGGCCGACGTGACCGGCCCCGAGTTCGGCCGGCTGGCGCGTTTTGGGCTCGACACCGTTGTCTCGCTCAACGTATTTGAGCATGTGGGGGATGACCTGTTGGCGTTGCGCAATGCCTGCCAGGTCCTGCAGCCGGGCGGTACCGTGATCCTGGTCGTCCCGGCTCACCAACGGCTGTACGGCACCATGGATCGGGCCATCGGTCACTATCGTCGCTATGACAAGCGCACCATGGAACTCAAGCTCGCCGGGGCCGGCCTGACTCCGGTGCTGCAGAAGTATATCAACGCCCTGGGGGCTCTCGGCTGGTTCCTGAACGGCCGCATTCTCAGGCAGCAGGTTCCCCCATCGGGGCAGTTGCGCTCCTTCAACCGCCTGGTGCCCTTTCTGAGGCGCGTGGAGGGTATGGTCGACATGCCCTTTGGCATCTCCCTGCTGGCTGTGGCGCGGAAGGGGGTGGACGGTGGGTAGTTCTCAATCTGGCAGCCGCAACAACTGGGCCCGACCGGGGTGGATGCTGGGCCTCATCCTAGCCGTCGCGGTCCTTTTGCGGGTGGGCTATGCCCTCTACCTGGGCGGCGAAGTCGCTGCGCCGCCCCTGCTCGTCGACCAGCGCTCCTACCACACGCTGGCGGCACGCGTCCTGGAAGGCCACGGCTTCAGTTTCCCGACGGCCTGGTATCCCAACGCTGCACCCGACAGCCCGACTGCGTTCTGGTCCTTTGGCTATGTACTCTACCTGGCCGCAATCTATGCCGCCCTGGGCGTTCACCCGCTGGCGGCCCGAGTGGTGGGTGCTCTCTTCAACGGGCTGCTGTTGCCCTGGTTGGTCTACCGCCTGGCCCGCCGGCTCTTTCCAGACCAGAGGCCGGTGGCGCTGGTGGCGGCGGGCTGCGCGGCGCTGTACGCCTACTTTATCCTCTACGGGGCGACGCTCATGACCGAGTCCTTTTACATCGCCGCCCTGTTGTGGACGCTGGAGCGGTCCATGGCCCTGGCCGAGCGTCCCACGTTGGCGGGGGGCGCGGTGCTGGGCCTGGGCCTTGGTATTGCCACCCTGCTGCGCCAGTCGATCCTGCCCTGGGCCGCGGTGCTCATCCTGTGGTTGCTGTGGGCCGGCTGGCGGGCGGGCCGGTTGCGGCGCATGGTCACAGTCTTGTTGGCGGCCGCCGCGGTGCTAGCCTTATTCATCCTGCCTTTCACCATCCGCAATTATCTCGCTTACGACAGTTTCCTATTACTGAATTCCAACACAGGCTATGCCATGTATTCCGCGCAGCATCCCTTGCACGGCACCAGCTTCCAGGAGTTTGCTGCCGCACCGATACCCGAAGAACTGCGCGGGCTCGACGAGGCCCGACTGGACCGTGAGATGCTGCGGCGCGGGATCGGGTTTGTGCTGGCCGAGCCGGGCCGCTACCTGCTCCTCTCGCTCAGCCGGGTGCGCGACTATTTTGAATTCTGGCCCACGCCTGGTACCAGCCTGGTGCACAACGTCGGCCGGAGCGGGTCCTTTGGGCTTTTTCTGCCCTTCATGCTGGCTGGTCTGTGGTTGGCCCTCCGCGCCGCCGGACCGGGCCGGTCGCGGGCCTCCTGGGTTCGATTCTCCACCACGCCGCTGGCCCTGGCCCTGCTGTTTATGATCTTCTATTCGCTGCTGCACATCCTGACCTGGGCCATGCCCCGCTATCGCCTGCCCGTCGACGCCGTGGCCCTGCCCTTTGCCGCGCTGGCCCTGGTGGAGCTGGTCCGCTGGGTTTCGCGCCGGCTTGCCCGGACAGGCCAGACCTGAGCCTTCCTCAATGCTCGTGCAGGATTGCGTGCAATCTCAGGTTGCCTTCCTGCGCTGTGGGCGGTAGATCTGCCGCGAGCGCACTGGCTCAAGTTCCCGATTATTCAGCAACTGTGCATCCTCCGATCGAGGAACTTGACAGGATCGGAGAAATGAAGTAAGATAGGTTTGGAGAGTTGGAACCAGGCTCCCTACCTGGATCCCGAAGAACCGCGTGGCTGACGGGCTGTCAGGAGTGCCCTGTGCCTCTGGAAAGGAAACAGAAGAAAATAGCCGGAAAAGGATCTCCCGGTGCAGGTACGCTACGGGTGTGTTACGTCTTGCTCTCACCCACTTTTGGTATGCACCAATACACCGCCGACATCGCCAACCGCTTGGCGCGAGTTGGCTACCAGGCTCACCTTGTCACTACCTCCCGCTACCCTAGAGATCGTTACATCTCGGATGTGACGGTCCTCACGCCTGTGGACGCCCGCAATTCTGGCTTTGCGCCCGATGCGTTGCGCTTTGGGGGTGTCGGGCGTACGATCCGGGCCATCCAGGATACCCGGCCCGACGTGGTACATATCACCGGTCCGCACCTCTGGAACCTGCCAGTGCTGCGTGCCCTGCGGCAGGCAGGCATTCCCGTGGTGCATACCCTGCACGACCTGGATCCCCACCTCGGGTCGGCGTACGGTCCCCTCCTCTATGGCTGGAACCGTGCCGTTCTGGGCCTGGCGGACCAGATCCTGGTCCACGGTGTGCGTTACCGCAACCGGCTGGTGGAGCGCGGACTGCCCGCCAGCAAAGTGAGCTGCACGCCGCTCCTGCACCTTTTTTTGGGCCACACCTGGTTGGGGCAGGGGGACAGTTTGACCGCCGACGTGCGCTACGATCCGTCTATCCTGTTTTTTGGGCGACTAGAGCGCTACAAGGGGGTGAGCCACCTCCTCACGGCCTGGGCCATGATGGACAGACACGAGGATCAAGACGCCCGCTTGATCCTGGCTGGTCCGGGTAAGCTGGACCGCCTCTGGGCTGGCGCCCTGCCGCCGGGCGTCGAGGTGCGGGATCGGCTCATCGACGACGCCGAGGCCGTGGAGTTGTTTCGTCGCTGCGGGGTGTTGGTGCTGCCCTACCACGGGGCCACACAATCGGCTCTCATCCCGGCGGCCTACTATTTTCACAAGCCGGTGGTGGCCGCACCCTCGGGCGCGCTGGACGAATACGTGGAACACGGGGAAACCGGCTGGGTGGTAGAGCCGGAGCATCCTGCCTCACTGGCCCGTTGTCTTTCTCTCGTTCTCTCCGATCTGGGCCGCCTGGCCGAGATGGGGCTTGCCGGCCGCTCTTGGTACGATACCAGGCGCGACGCCGAGGAACAGTCTCTCTGGAAGATGTACCGGCGCCTGGCCGCGAAGCCTGGGTAGGAGGGGAGCAGTGATAATGGGCTCAAAACGAGGCGGCAGACACAGCATTTTGGTGGTGGACGATGAGCCCAAGTACGTTTGGGCCATCCGTACCAACCTGGAGGCCCGAGGCTATGACGTCCTGACGGCCGGCGATGGGCGCAGCGGGCTGGATCTGGCCGCCAGCCAGGAGCCGGACCTGATCCTGATCGATGTACGTATGCCAGGCCTAGGCGGCCATGAGCTCTGCCGCCGCATCCGCGAGTTTTCCACGGTGCCGATCATCATGCTCACCGCCTTGGCCGACGAGGCGAACAAGGTCAAGGGCCTGGACAGCGGCGCTGACGATTATGTGACCAAGCCGTTCAGTGCCGAGGAGCTGCTGGCCCGGGTGCGGGCCATGCTGCGCCGGGTTGAGCTCTCGGTTGGGCCCAGCAGCCAGTCGGTGCTGGAGGCTGGCGACCTACGGGTCGATTTCGCTGGGCAACGCGCCTTCCTTCGCGACCAGGAGGTGGCGCTGACGCCGACCGAGTATCGCCTGCTCAGCGAGATGGCCAGTGAGCCGGGCCGGGTCCTGGTGCCGGACTATTTGCTGGAGCGGGTGTGGGGGCTGGGCTACGAGGGAGAGCACCGGCTCCTGCGCCAGGCAGTGCACCGCCTGCGGGCCAAGATCGAGCCCGATCCCCGGAATCCTCAGTATATCCAGACACGGACCGGTCTGGGCTACGTGTTTGAGGCTCTGGCATAGCTTGAATGACGGATTCGCAGGATTTGCGGATCTATTGGAACCTGTTGGAAAACCTCTGGAACGCCTCGCACCAGTAGCACTGCAAGTGGGTACGTGTTCCCTGTTGCCGTAGCCTGACGAGTCAGAATCCGCCAGGTAACACTCCGTGTCCGAGGGTGACGGACCCGGCCAAAGCAGGAATTGAGCCAGCGAAAGTCAAGGCCTGTCCTGTTAAAAGTCCCGAGGGTGGGTGAGCGTAACACGCTGGGGACGAAAAACAGGGGAAAAGGGCGGGGCATAGTCCGTAAAACGGGCTGAATGAGGGCTGATCCGGGATTACAATGAAAAGCGCCAGCCTTGAGGAAATGGGGTACACTGTACCCAGCGAAAACAGTTCCAGAAGGCTGGCCGATGCAGTGTATCACAGGATGGGTGGAACGTCAACGGCGTTGGGGTGCGATTGCACACACGATAGCGGTGCTGGGGTTGGTACTGCTCCTGACCATGGGTTGTGTGCCCGAGAGCCTGGGAGGTTGGGTTGCCTTTGCGGCCCAGGGATGGGTAGGGGAACAAGTCGGACGACAGGCAAGCCGGAAGCGGCATCCAGAGCAAGGTTGGGGCTGGCGCGCAGGCTGGAGGTGGCTACGCCGGAGTTGGCCGCTGGCGGCGCTGCGCAGTGAGGTGTTGCTGACCTTGGTACTGTTGACCGACAGGTGGGAGTGGGACTGGGTCAGTCTGCTGCCTTGGCTGGCGTGGTTGTGGAAAGGGCTGAGCCTCGTCTGGCCTGGCCTGGGTCGGCAACCGTTGTACGTGGCTTTGGGTCAGCTGTGGGACAGAGCCACGGGGGTGGTGCTGGTCGGTCTGGGACTGACGTGGCTCAGCCAGAACGCTTCTCAGTGGACAGACTGCCGGTTGGGGATGCTGCCGGTGGGCCTGTGCTTGTCGGGAGAGTCCTGTGAGGCCTCGGTCGAAGTGATGGAGGACGAAGCAGGGGGGTACCAGGTGCGGTTGCGGGGCGAGTTCACGCTGCGGGTGAATGGCCAAGTCGAGTTCTACAAGCGGATGTTGGTCATTTTTCTGGGGCTGCTAGAGATGCCTGGCGAGCAGCGGGGCAGCCGCCGCACACGGGATGGGCGCACGCCATTCGTGCGGCAAGAGCAGATGGCCGAGTGGTTTGGAATACCTCATCCGGTCATCAGCCGTTGGTACGGCTACTGGCTGGCCCAAGACTGGCGGCGGATGCTGAGCCAACGCTGGGGCGAAGTGTTGACCCTGGAGGTACAGCAGCGGATCATCGACTGTTGGGTGTTGCATCCTTGGTGGACGGCCCAGCGTGTGTGGCAGTATCTGCGCAGCCAAGGCAGCGCCATCACCCTCAACCAGGTGAAACAAGCTGGGCGGGAGAGCGGCTGGACAGCCCTGCGGCAAACGATGACAGGCGTATACCGCATCGAACCTGAATCCTTTCGGCCCCGAGACGAATGGTTGACCCGGCAGTTGTTGGCCCAGGTACAGGAATTGGTGACCCAACTGGAGGCGCTGGGGGGACTACCCTCCGAACAGCAGCACTCAGAGGGTACCCGCTTGACGGATCTGGAGATGTTGTGTGAAGACCTGGAGTTGCGTCCGGCAGAGCCGCGGCGTCCTTTGCCCTGGGTCTTTCAGGTAGAGCATCTGTTGTTTGGGCACTGGGAATGGACTGAGGATGGCAGCGTGCAGTGCATCTACTGCGGCACGAATGATGTATCGCGCAAGAGCCGGCAGCCAAGATTGAAAAGGTACGTGGATAGGCAGGGGCAGGAGCAGACGGTGGAGGTCTATCGCTATTACTGCCACAATCCAGGTTGTCGCTACAAAACCTTCACCAACCTGCCGCCCAACCTGCTGCCCTACTCACGCTGGACGGTCGACCATCACTTGGCTGCCTTGCAGTTGTACGAATGGTCCCACAGCGTGTATCGCTGCACCGGACAGGTGTTGGGTGTAAGCAAGATAACCGTCTACCGCTGGGTGAGCGGCTTCGGCCACGACCTCTTGCCAGTAGCCGCTCTCTTTGGCGTCGTACGTTCCAGTGGCGTAGTGGGTATCGACGAAAAGTACGTCTTGGTACCCAAGAATGACAAACCAGAAAGCGACATGAAACGCTGGATGTATGTCTACTTTGCTGTGGACTGCTACTCCTACGACCTGCTGCACCTGGAAATCTACCCCTACAACACCAAGTTGGAGGCCCACGCTTTCTTGCTGGCCCTGCGGGCGAAAGGCTATCAGCCCCGTGTCATCGTCACCGACATGCGGGTAGACTATGGCGGACTCATCGCTCACGTCTTCCCCAAGGCCGTCCATCACGAATGCATCTTTCATGCCTTGCAGCAACTCCACAAGCACTTCAAAGAAGTGTACGGCAAAAACTACGCCGACACCCACCCCGAAAGGGAGATGCTCAGAGCAAACATCGACCGCATCTTTGACGCTCGAACCAAACGTACGGCTCGACGACGCTATGAGCAGGTGATGGCTCAGCGGCAGAAGTTCGTAGCCGAAACCCCATCTGCCGAGGCGATCTTTGGCTTCCTGGAACGCCACTGGCCTCGACTGCTCAATGCCATCGAAAGCCGCCACATCCCAACTACCAACAACGCCACCGAAGAGGTCATCCGCATCTTCAACCAGCACTACAAGACCT
>JASFHU010000173.1:0-7800 GCA_050123055.1 Anaerolineae bacterium | reverse complement strand
AGCAAACCGGTGGACGAGATAAGCATCACGCCACCACCCGTGTATGCCGACCCGCTGCTCCCAGGGAAAAGACTCATAAAGAGACCGACCAGCCAGGGAAGGATGGCCACGATTCCCAGGAAGATAGCCCCAAAGAGCGTGATCCGCCGCACCTTCTGAGTCAGATAGGTTTCTGTTCGTTTGCCCGGCCTGATACCGGGGATAGAGGCCCCCTGCTTTCTCAAGTTCTCCGCCATGTTCTGCTGTTGAAAGATCACGTCGGTATAAAAGTAGGTGAACCCTACAACCATCAGAAAGTACAGCGGCCAATAGATATTGTACTGCGGATTAAAGATCTGGTCTACCCAGTACGCCGCCGTCTGCAGGAAACCCTGTGGATCTTGGCCCGCTGGCGCCATAAAGTAACCGGCGATGGTGCTGGGAAAGACCATGATGCTCTGGGCAAAGATGAGCGGGATCATGCCCGCCATGTTCACGCGCAGCGGGATGTGTGTCCGTACCGAGCGCGTCTGGCGCAGCCGCCCCCCACGCTGCCCCAGCGTCCGGCTGCTATATTGCACCCAGATCATCAGCTTTCCCTCCTGGACAATGACGATACCAAAGACTGTGATAGCAGTTATGACCAAGAAGGCGATAAGTGACAGCCATTGCTGACTCACGATCAGGTTCAGGATACTCTGTGGCAAGCGGGTCACAATCCCACCCAAGATGATGATCGACGTGCCGTTGCCGATGCCCTGCTCGCTGATCAACTCGCCGAGCCACACAGCAAACATGGTGCCAGCCGTCATTGTGCACAGGATGGCAAAGGTTGTCAGCGGGGCGTCTCGGAAGCCGAACTGATTCAAAATGGGCACACCACCGCTCATCTGCGTCATGATGACGGCCTGGCCATACGCCTGCAGAGCCGCCAGCGGCACCGTCAGATACCAGGTGTACTGGTTGAGCTTGGAACGCCCCTGCTCCCCCTCTCGCTGGAGCGCCTCCAGCGCCGGGATGATGGGCGTGAGCAACTGGATGATAATGGAGGCCGTAATGTACGGATACACCCCCATCGCCATCACCGAGAAATTGGCCATCGCACCGCCCGACAGCAGGTCCAGCAGCCCCAGCAACTGGTTCGACTGGAAGAGCTGGTTCAGTGCCTCGGCGTTGACCCCTGGCACCGGTACGTGAGCAAAGAGGCGATAGATCGCCAGGATCAAGAAGGTGATTAGGATTTTCTTTCGCAGGTCTGGCAGTGCAAAGGCACTACGGACAGCCTGGATCATAGGTGATTACCCCCTTCGGCTAGGTCCTTCTAGGCCGCGTCCACCCACTATACCCTAGGGGTGGATCCTCCGCCCGCGCTTGATCTCCCACGGCAGCTCTTCGACCGAGCCGCCGGCCTCCTCGATCTTGGCGCGAGCACTAGCCGAGAATCGGTGCGCCTTGATGGCCAACGGGCGATCCAATTCCCCCTGCCCCAGGATGGCCACCGGCAGCGATGGGGACTTGATAATCCCTGCCGCTGCCAAAGCCTCGGGCGTGACCTCTGCGTCGGCCGCAAACTCCTCCAGACGGTACAGATTCACAGGAACATACTGTACCCGGAAGATGTTGTTAAAGCCCCGCTTGAACGGCAGCCGCCGCACCAACGGAAGCTGACCACCTTCAAAGTAGGGTCCCTTCGTCCCACCGGAGCGTGCTGCCTGCCCCTTGGTACCACGACCCGCCGTCTTGCCCTGCCCGGCGGCGATGCCTCGCCCGACTCGCTTGCGAGGCCTTCTTGCCCCCTTCGGAGAACGTAACTCGTGTAGTTTCATCTCTTACCCACTCCCAAACACCGCAGAGAGACCGTCAACCCGGGAGACCACAGACACTGAAAGGACGCCCATCTGGTCTCAGCCGAACCCCTAGTCCTCAATCTCCTCCACTTGCACCAAGTGGCTCACCTTGTTGATCATCCCCCGGATCACGGGCGTATCTGCCTGTTCCACCACGTCCCCCAGGCGGCGGAGCCCCAGGGCACGAACAGTGCCCTTCTGGCGGCGCGAGTAGCCGATGCTACTCTTGACCCACTTGATCCGCAACCTCTGTTCGCTACTCATTAGCCTCCCCCCTCATCCAGAAAGGCGAGACTTTGCTCAGCGGTACGCCACGCCGCTCGGCTACGTCGGCCGGATCCTTCAGCTCCTCCAGCGCCTGCATGGTGGCTTTGACGACGTTCAGGATATTGGCACTACCCATAGACTTGGTCAGAATATCCTTGATGCCCGCCGCTTCCACCACAGCCCGGACGCCGCCGCCGGCCGTGACACCCGTACCAGGCGAGGCTGGTCTGAGCATGACTTTGGCAGCGCTGTAGCGTACCGTTATCTCGTGTGGGATCGTCGTCCCTGTCAGCGGAACCTGCTTCATATTTTTCCTGGCCCGGTCGGCCCCCTTCCGGATCGCATCGGGCACTTGCCGAGCCCTGCCCACGCCGATGCCGACGCTGCCCTTGTTGTCGCCAACGACCACCAGAGCCCGGAAGCTGAAACGCCGACCACCTTTGACCACCTTGGCCGTTCGCGCGATGTGCACGACGCGCTCGTCGAGCTCGTCGCCCTCTTCCTCGCGCCCTCTTCGCCTTCGGCCACCACCCTGTCTACGGCCCATCGTTCCTCCCTGTCGTCCAGTTCACGATCTTGCAAGCTCCAAGCGAGGAGCCTAGAAATCCAAACCCGCCTTGCGCGCAGCGTCGGCCAGGCTCTTGACCCGGCCATGATACTGGTATCCGCCCCGGTCAAAGACAACATGCGTGATCCCCGCTGCTTGCGCTCGCCTGGCCAGCACGTCTCCCACAACCGCCGCTTGGGCGCTCTTGTCCTTGCCACCCAATTCGGTCCGCACCTCGGCATCCAAGGTGGAGGCCGCAACCAGGGTGTGGCCCTGCGTGTCGTCGATGACCTGCGCACGGATATGTTTCAGGCTGCGAAACACACTCAACCGAGGGCGCTCTGGGGTACCCTGCACCCGCCTTCGCACTCGCGCATGACGCCGTTGGCGCGCCAGGCGCCTTTGCTTTGCCTTGTCCATGAATCCTCCTGGCTCCAACCCTAAGCGCCGACCCGGCCCGCTTTTCCGGCCTTGCGGCGCACATACTCACCCTGATAGCGAACGCCCTTGCCTTTGTACGGCTCTGGCGGGCGCTGTCGCCGGATGCGAGCCGCGATTTCACCGACCAGTTCTTTGTCAGCACCCTGGACGCTCACGGCACGCCCTCCCCTTGGCACCTCAAAGCTTATGCCATCTGGAGGCACGAATTCGATGGGGTGAGAATAGCCAAGATACAGCACCAGCTTCTCACCCTGCATCTCGGCACGATAACCCGTTCCTACGATCTCAAGATCCTTGGAGAATCCTTCTGATACGCCAACAACCATATTGGCCAGCAACGCCCGGGTCAGGCCGTGCATGGCTCTATGGTTTCGGTGGTCTGTTGGACGGTCCACCGTGAGAATCCCATCCTCCAACGCAATAGCCATGTCAGGATGGAATGACCGGCGGAGCTCTCCCTTGGGCCCTTTGACCGTCACTTCGCTGCCTCGTACATCCACTTGGACTTTGTCAGGCAGCGCAATAGGTTTCTTACCTACGCGAGACATTGCTCCTCCCCTGTCTGGCTCAAGCCAGGTCCCCTTGTCCAATTCGGGACAAGTCCTTTGCCCAAGCTCAGGTCAAGCGCTCACCATACGTAGCACAGAACCTCGCCACCGACTCCTTGGCGCCGAGCTTCTCTGCCTGTCATCACACCCTTTGGAGTACTCACAATAGCGATCCCCAGACCGCTCAGCACCCACGGGAGGTCCCTTTTGCCCTTATATACCCGCCGGCCAGGCCGGCTGACCCGCTTCAGGCCCGTCACCACTGGCCGCCGCTTCTGGTCATACTTGAGCCATAGCCGGATATTCGGCTGGGGACGCTCATTCGTCACTTCGTACCCCTGGATGAACCCTTCTTCCAACAGAATCTGCGCAATGGCAACCTTGATCTTGGAACTTGGCACCAGAACAAAGGATTTGCGCACAATGAACCCGTTGCGAACTCGGGTCAGCATATCAGCAATCGGATCAGTTGTAGGCATACGCCATCCCACCCCCTAATTTGCAACTCGCCTGTCCTAAAAGGCCGACCACAATCACCAGCTAGACTTGATCACACCAGGGATCATGCCCTGGTTGGCCAATTCACGGAAGCAGATACGACACAGTTTGAAGCGCCGCATATAGCCTCTTGGGCGCCCACACTGCGAGCAGCGATTCCGCACCCGGGTAGGATACTTCCGCCTGGTCTCTCGGACGATCATGCTTGTCTTGGCCACATTCCCTCCTTAAGAGCTGCTGTCCTAGCGGCCCGCGAAAGGCATCCCCAAATACCGCAGCAAGAGATACCCTTCCTCATCCGTCTGGGCTGTAGTCACAATGGTAACCTCCATGCCCCGGATCCTGTCGATGCTATCATAGTCAATCTCCGGGAACACCAATTGCTCCCTCAAACCCAAACTATAGTTACCCCGGCCATCAAAGGAATCGGCCGAAATCCCCCGAAAGTCACGCTGGCGAGCCAGGGCCACATTACACAGCCGATCGAGAAAGTCCCACATCCGGTCACCCCGTAGCGTCACCTTCACGCCGACAGGATTCCCCTCGCGTAGCTTGAAAGCAGCAATCGACTTGCGTGCTCGCGTCACAATGGGTCTCTGCCCGGTGATAACGGTGATATCCTGCACGGCGGCATCCAAGGCTCTGGCATTCTGCAACGCCTCGCCCATGCCAACATTCACCACAATCTTGTCAAGGCGTGGAACCTGCATCACGTTGTCGTAGCCAAGCTCCTTCTGCAGAGTCTGCACCACTTGCTCGCGGTATAGATCCTTCAATCTAGGCATTACTCAACTCCCGACTCCAGAGTGTCGTGTGTCACGTAGCATGTACCACGGGCTTAGGAACGTGGCACCTGGCACTTGACACCTGGCACTCTAGATAAAACTCAGTCTATGGCCTCGTCACAGCGTTTGCAGTAGCGGACCTTGGAACCGTCCCCAGATACCCGGTATCCGACCCGGGTCGCCTCTCTGCAAGAGGGGCAAACCAACATCACGTTAGAGATGTGAATCGGCGCCTCCATTTCGATCCGGCCGGCCTGGGTGCGGACATCGCCAGTACGACGCTGGTGCTTGATGATCAGGTTGACCCCTTGCACCACGACCCGGTCCTGACTCGGGTCTCGTGCTACCTTGTGAAACTCACGATCGATGTCATAGGCGCGAACCACACGGTGCACGGTTCCCCGAACCTTTCTCCCCTCACGACGGGCCGCAGCTGCATCCCGACCGGCAACCACCTCAACCGTATCGCCCTTCTTAATCCGTTCCATCTCACTCTCTCCAATAGCCGCTTACAAGGATTCGGGCGCCAGCGACACTATCTTCATGAACCCCTTCTCGCGCAACTCGCGGGCGACCGGTCCAAAGATCCGGGTCCCCTTGGGGTTTGTGGCCTGATCCAAGATCACGGCGGCATTGTCATCGAACTTGATGTGAGAGCCATCAGGTCGATGAACCTCCTTGGCTGTGCGCACAATCACCGCCCTGACCACATCTCCCTTCTTGACCGAACCACCGGGAGCAGCACTCTTGATCGAAGCTACGATCACGTCACCCACACCACCATATCGCCGTGTCGAACCGCCCAACACGCGGATACACAGTATCTCCTTGGCCCCCGTGTTGTCAGCCACCTTCAACCGGCTCTCCTGCTGAATCATCGTTTTCCTCCAGCTTCCCCCAATGCGGGCGCTTGCCAGGCAGTACCCCTCCCGGCGCTAGGGCTCAGGCCCGTTCCAGGATGTCGGTGACAACCCATCGCTTTTCCCGGCTCAAGGGGCGGGACTCGATCATCTGGACCTTGTCGCCAATCTGGCACGCATTGTCAGCATCGTGCGCCTTGTATTTTTTGCGCGCGGTGATCACCTTACCGTACAGGCGGTGCCGTTGTCGCCGTTCCACCTCGACGACCACAGTCTTGTCCATCCGGTTACTTAACACGTGACCAACCAGAACGCGTTTTCGTTCCTTCATTCTGCCCCCTGCCCTCGCATGGCTCGCAACTCTTTGGCCCTGAGAATCGTATTCAGCCGGGCAATCTCCCTGCGCATCTGCCCCAACCGAGCGCTGTTCTGCAATTGACCAGTGGAGAATTGAAAGCGAAGGTTGAACATCTCGGCATACGCGTCGTCCAACTTGGTCTCGATCTCCTCTGGCGTCATCTCCCAGATCTCCCGCGATTTCATCCTACTCCTCCGACTATTTCCTCGCGGCTGACGAACCGAGTCTTGATGGGCAACTTGTGAGAAGCAAGCCTCATCGCCTCACGGGCTGCCTCTTCTTGCACCCCCGCGATCTCAAAAATCATGCGACCAGGTTTGACCACGGCCACCCAGTGATCCACCGCCCCTTTTCCGCCACCCATCCGCGTCTCTGCCGGCTTGGTTGTGACCGGCTTGTCGGGGAAGACCCGAATCCAGAGCTTTCCACCGCGCTTCACATGACGTACAATGGCCCGCCGCGCCGCTTCGATCTGGCGGCTGGTCATCCAACACGGCTCGAGGGCTTGTAGACCGTACTCGCCGAAAGACAGGCTATTCCCCCGACCAGCCTTGCCCTTCATCCGTCCGCGATGCTGTTTTCGATATTTTGTGCGTTTTGGCATCAACATTGCACACTCTCCCTTTTCGGGTCGCGATCAGACTGTTCAGCCGCTCCTGACAGGCAATGGACTGAGCCCCAGCCCACCAACCCTGGCGCTCGGGCACCGGGCCCTGGCCGAAAAGCGTACTAGACGCTGCTGACCTCCGCTATCTCTCTCTCTGGCAACACTTCACCCTTGTAGATCCAGACCTTGATGCCGATGCGCCCAAAGGTCGTCAAAGCTTCAGTCTGGGCATAGTCGATGTCGGCGCGCAAGGTATGGCGCGGTACCCGCCCCTCACGGGTGGTCTCCTTCCGAGCCATTTCTGCACCATGCAATCGGCCGCCACAGGTAATCATCACCCCCTCGGCTCCAAACCGAACTGCTCGCTGCACAGCCTGCTTCATGGCACGCTTGTGAGAGATACGCCGCTCGAGCTGCTGCGCAATCCCTTCGGCCACCAGGTAGGCATCCAGTTCAGGCCGGGGTACCTCCTCTACATCCACGTGAACCTTTTTGCCGGTCAGAGTCTCCAGGCTCCGGCGCAGAGCATTGACGTTTGCGCCCTTTCGCCCAATGACAATGCCCGGCTTGGCCGTCCAGATCTTGATCGATAGCTGACGCGCCCTGGGAAAACGCTCTATCTCAATGTTAGAGATGCCAGCATGGCCCAAATCGTCACGGATCAGCTTGCGAATTTTCAAATCCTCGCCCAACAGGTCGGCGTATTCCTCTCCCTCAGCGTACCAACGCGCCTTCCAGTCGTAGATATATCCCAGCCTAAAGCCGTATGGATGAACCTTTCGCCCCATGCACTTCCCCCTTAGCTCTCTTCTGGCACTCGCTCTCTCAAGATCACCGTGACGTGTGATGAACGTTTCTTGATCGGCTTGAACCGCCCCCGCGCCCCAAAGCGCCGCCAACGGCGGATAGGCCCCTCGTCGGCCGAAATGTGAGCAACATACAACTCTTCGCCCGCCATGCCGAAATTATTCTCGGCGTTGGCCACGGCCGAACTGATCAGCTTGTGAACCGGCTGGGCAGCTCGCTGAGGCATCAGCCGCAGAACGCTCATTGCCTCCAGTGC
>JASFHU010000172.1:0-7805 GCA_050123055.1 Anaerolineae bacterium | reverse complement strand
CAGTTCGGCGATGCTTCCGGGCATTGGCTCGCCATCCCGACCGACTATTGGCTCAGTGGTCGCCGGTCGGGCAATGAGGACGGCAAGCACGATCAATGCCAGGAAGGCAAGCCCGACCAAAGTCCAGCCAACAGCTCCCATGGTGGCCGCGGCTCCGTTCCCGAGACGGCCCGCGAGCCAAGCCCCAACGACTGCCCCCAAGATCATCGGCAAGAGGACGAGGACCCCGTGAAACAGCCGCCCCAGAACGAAGGCGATGATGCCATACGTGGACCCGAGGTGGATGCCGTCGACAGTAGGCCCGTCAACCCCGAACCGGCCGAGTTCAAAGGCAACGACAAACACGACCGGCGTGACCAGCATACTCCAACGGCTACCCGTAGCCAGGCCGGTCATCAGACCCACAAGGAGAGCGGCTGCCATGGAGCTCAGTGCCTGGGGCGCGGTCACCACGCCACGAGGAGTCAGCCACGCGGCGATTAATCCGGCGCCGGCTGCCAGAACTGCTGCGACGGCGAGCCCTACTCGCCAATCTGTCCAAGAGCTTTCCAGGACCGGACGCCATGGCGCCCTTCCGACCCAATCGTTTTCTAACGTTGTGTGCATTGCTATCCTCCGAATCTAGTCTTAAGTGCCAGCGGTCAAAGTCGCCAGCCAAGTGTTTTGAAGTCAACTTGATGACATCTGCTACTTACAGGTATCGCAGCCACAAGTACCCTGTGGCCAGTAGGAGAGACATCCCTGTCGTGACCAGGCCGTATTTCAGAAACTGCCGGAAACTGATAGGATGGCCACTCCTCTCCGCCAGGCTGGCCACCACCACATTAGCCGAAGCGCCCACCAGCGTGGCGTTGCCGCCCAGGCACGCTCCCAGGGCCAGCGACCACCACAGCGGCTCGACCGCCATCACCTCGCCAAGGCTCTCTACGACCGGGATCATGGTGGCCGTGTAAGGAATGTTGTCCACGATGCCTGAGGCCATGGCCGACAACCACAACAGCAGCGTCGAAGTCAGAGCCACGTCCCCGCTGGTCAGGCGCAGCGCAGCGCTGGCCACCTCCTCGATGATGCCCACCTGTACCACGGCTTCCACCGTGATGAATAGGCCCAGGAAGAAAAAGAGCGTGGTCCATTCCACCTCCCGCAGGACGTGATGAGGGTCGCTCCGCGTCCACAGCAGCAGGAGAGTGGCACCGGCCAGGGCAATGGTCGCTGGCTCTAGATGCAGGGTACCGTGCAGCAGAAAGCCAACCATGACGCCGCCCATCACGATCAGAGCCTTGCGAAGCACAGAACGGTCGGTTATCAACGCATCTGTCTCCAAGGCCTCAACATCCAGCAAATGGCTCCGGCCGGTCTGCAGATCGTGTCTGAACAGGAACCAAGACAGACCGACAAAGGCGCCCAAGATCAGCAAGCTGATGGGTGCAAGGTTCGCGGCAAATGTGAGGAAGTCGATGCCCGCCGCACTGCCGATGAGGATGTTGGGCGGATCACCGATCAGGGTTGCTGTACCTCCGATGTTAGAGGCCAGGATCCCAGCGATGAGAAAGGGCACTGGGCTCACCCGCAGACTGGCGGCCATAAAGAGCGTCACCGGCGCGACTAAGATGACGATGGTCACGTTGTCCAGGAGCGCCGAAGCTACGGCTGTCACCAGAGACAGGATGACCAGGATGCGAAAGGGATTACCCCGCCCCAGCCTGACAGCCTGCACGGCGATCCATTGGAAAAGACCAGTCTCGCGCAGGATGTTGGCCAGGACCATCATGCCTGCCAGCAGAAAGATCACGTTCCAGTCCACGGCGTGAAAAGCCTGCTCTTGGGGCAGCACACCAAGGAGGATCATGGCCACGCCACCCAGCAGGGCCGACACGGTGCGGTCGACACGCTCAGTGACGATCAGAGCATAGGTGACCAAAAAGATGCCGCCTGCCAACCAAACGGAACTCACGCCCCCTCCTCGGCTCGGTCCAGGGTGCTTTCAGAGTCCAGGCAGACGGCCATCAATTCGAGAAGGTTGATGTACCCCACGACGTGGTAGCGATCATCTACCACAGGCAAGCCCGGCAAGCCATGCTCGTGCATGCGCTTGAAGGCATCTTGCACTGTCTCGCTGCGTGTCACCCAGACCGGCTTTTTCATCGCGTCGGCCACGGTCCGCATCCCAGCCTTTTCGGCAAACTGCAGCGCGTCGTCGAGATCGGTAACCTCGCTGAGGAACTCTTCGGGCATGATGTGGAAGAAGAGGTCGTCGGCCAGTGTTCGCAGGTCGAGGATGCCTATCAAGCGTCCCTCGTCGCTGACCACGCACACCACGTGCACCCGGGGCCGGGCAAGCATGATTCTGGCGACCTCGTCCAGGGGCGTCTCCGGCTGGACCAGCGTCGGTTGCAGTTCCAGAATCTGGGCCACCTCTTCAACCGGCGTGTCACGCTGGACCATCCAGTCAGGCCGGACGGCGCGGGGCAGCCGCTTATGTCGGGGCTTGGGCTGTACTTTGTGGAGGCCTCGGACCTGGGCCACGGGCAGGACCAGCAGCAGGCCGCTGTCCGGACGGTCGAAACCGCCCATGACCCGCTCGGATTCGGCGATGGCCTGTTCCAGCAGGGCGTCGTCGACGGCCACGAGCAGAGTTCGCCGGCGAACCTCCTCCGCATCAAAGAGGCGATCGATGGCCCCGAGGCCGACTCGGCTTAGCCAAGTCGTCGTTCGATAGGCCCCCGCACTTTCCAGGATGGAAGCCCCTGGCAACCCGATGGCTTGCCAGGCTTGGAGCAGGGCAGGCATTGTCCCCAGATCGTCCAGAATCACGATTAACAGATGGATCATCCGCTTCTCCGCTCTTCCCGAAACCCGCAACCTATCGCTCCACCCTGAGAGGGCAGCACGAACAGGTTTCGAGTGTCTGTGGGAGTGGGCTAGTGCTCCAGTGTCTCGACTCGTACCAGAAGTACCGGCACGGTGGCTCCCCGTACCACACGATCAGCCACGCTGCCCAAGAGCCAGCGGCTGAATCCCGACCGTCCTCGAGAGGAGAGCACGATCAGGTCGATACTGTTGGCCTCGGCGAACCGTGTGATCTCCACGTTCGGGCGTCCCTCGACAATGGCTGACTCCACCTGAACGCCCAGCTCTTGGACCTGTTCGGTGACACGCTTCAGATGCTCTTGAGCCCATGCAACGGTCTGCCTCTTGACTCGCTCGAGATCTGCGGCCGACACTCCTGGAGCGTGCGGGATAGTCTCTGCAACTCTGAGCAGCACCAGCCTCGCCCCAAAACCCTGCGCCTGGGCGATGGCATGGGGTAGAGCCCGCTCCGCCAACTTTGAACCATCCAGAGGTAACAGAATGCGCTTGTACATGATCTCGATCTCCTTCTGCCGTCAGCATGCGTATGACCCTATCTCCAGGCCATACTACCCTGCACGACAATCAATTCTCCCTGTCAGCCGGTATCAGCAGAACCGGCGCTGTCGCGCCCCGTACCACGCGGTCGGCCACGCTGCCCATCAACCAGCGACTGAACCCTGAGCGCCCCCGGGTGCAGATGACGATCAGGTCTACCGCGTTCGTGTCTGCGAAGCGAACGATGGCCAAGCCAGGTTGACCTTGGATCACCGTTTCACAGCTTGCTTTTCAGTCCAAACACATATCCACCCCGCAGAGCGGCCAGTTCCTGCGCGTGAAGGAATGCTTTAGGATCTACCGATGTGACTACTTCCATCAGCCGCGCCAGTCCGCGAGTCGTACAGACCACGTCTAGTACACCGACAGGCCCATCCCTACCGATCCCTTCGTAGCGTGTCAGGGCAAAGCCAGCCTCCCGCACGGCTGCTTCCATCTTTTCTCGCGAGCCGTTGGAGATGACCGTGGCCTGCACTACCTGCTGAGAAAGCTTCTCGGTGAGATGCATGCCCAGCATCGTGCCCGTGGCAAAGCCAGCGGCATAGGCCAGCACGTAGGGCCAGTGATGAATGTCACGAATGACCCAGCTGACGATCAAGACGAAGATCAAGACTTCGACGAATCCGGTCATAGCCGCCAGAATCCTTTTCCGGTGAATGATGAAATGTACGCGCATTGTGCCCAGGCCTACGTCTATCACCCGGGCGAAGAAGATCATGGCTGTCCAGATCAGAATCTCCATTGTGCATCCTTCAAAGTGGATTTATCGATTACTGCGCCCATTTGCTCGACGCTGGATAGTACCACTTTTCCACGCGATGCGCATCGGCCGCAAGACCGAATTCGGCTAGGACAAATGACCCAGGTTTCACGCAATTTGCCAAGGCTCTCTTCTATCTCACGACCAGGACCGGCCTCTTCAGGCGGACGAGCAGCCTGTGGGCCAGGTCGTCCAGCAGAATACGCCGCCACCCCTCGTCGGGATGGGCACCGATGACAACCAGATCATAGTCGCCGCTGCCAGCCTCTTCCAGAATCTCGTCCACCACCAACCCGTGGCGCACCTTGGGTTGGGCGTTCAGATCTGATCCCTCCAGGATATCCAGGTTACGTTCCAACAATTGACCTTCTGGGGAGTGTTCGGACATCAGCTCCTCAGCGTCAGCTCGCAACTGCTCGCCGCGTACGCCGGGGCCAGCGCTCATCTGCGACATGACGTGCAGGATCGTCATCTCCTGCTGAGCGTCAAGCAGAGGTCTCAGGCGCGCCGTGAAGCGGTCGAGCAGCGGGGGGGAAAGGACACCACTGTCGCAGAGCAACAGACGGCGCAGGGGGCGAACCTGTCCCTTGACGACTAGCACAGGGCACGGCGCACGCTCAGCCACGGTGCACACCGCCGAGCCGAACAGGCGGGCCAGTACACCGCTGGGACGGAGTCTCTCACCGATGATGATCAGGTCATAAGCCTCCTCCTCAGCTTCGCGGAGAATCTGCTCCGCCAGCCGCCCGAACCGAACTTTGGAGTGCACGTAGGCGCTCCCAGGTTCCAGCAACTGCCGCAGGCGGGCCAGTTCTTTCCCGAGGCGGACCTGTGCGGGCCTTGTTCTTCCCACGCACAGGAGGGTAAAGGGCTCACTGGTCCGCCTCGAGAGCTGGGCACCGAAGTGCAGAGCTTCTTTAGTGTGCGGTGAACTGCTGGCTACGATCAGGATCCGCATGGGTTGAGTATCTTCTTCCGACATGTGTAGAGGCCTCAAGCCATCATCAGAATGATGGGTACCACCAAGATACCGGCCAGGAAAATGGCTAGGTTCCAGTTTTTGGCCGTCACCCACTCCACGAAATTGAGCATGGCCCGCTGGTAGGCGCGATAGAATGTTATCAAGATGACGAGGGATACCACCATGATACCCAGCATCTCGACCAGGACGACAGTAAACGCAGTCGGGTTATTGAGCAACACGGCTGCCAGCAGCGTGTCCACAAAGGTGGTGATGTTGGCGCCCATGATGTAGGGAATCACATTCTCGCGCCGGACAAAGCCGCGATCGCTCAACGGCACCAGGATGCTGAGTGACAGGCTGACCGACATGGATACCATGGTCACCAGCGCTCCCAGGGCCAGCATGACGATTGGCCGGTAAACCAACCGCGACACCTGGCCGACGTGGCTCTCCTTGACAGCCATCTGTGGCAAGCACCGGTCAAAGAGGCTGAAACTAAGCAGGATGACGCCGAGGCCAGCCAGGAAAACAGCCCATTCCGGCAGGAGTACCACAAGCAAACCGGCGATGGGATCGATGGCTACATCCAAGATGGAGTGAAGCAGGGTGCCGGAGCGCATCTGGAGCGCATCGAGGGTGCCAGTTTGCAGCGTGGCAATGCCCAAGGGCAAACCGACCGCGTGTATGGTGCCGGTGACGATCAGCGACAGAAGACCCATGCTCAGGCTGGTGGCCCGGTCGCGACCGCGGAGCACGTATAGGAAGCCGAGAAGGAGGACGATGAAACTGGCCCCGAGCCGGCTGCCGGTGATCATGGCAAAGGCTTCCAGCTCGTCTACGACTCCGGCGTCGAAAAAGGTCAATGCAGCGGCAGCGATCGGCGAACCGCTCATGATAACGTACGCGGAGAGCCAGCCAAAGCCCAGGCTGTTGGCCAGGCTGTTTACCGACAAGAGATCCTGAATCAGAGGAGCCAGGCCCCTTGCACCATCCTTCATGAGGGTGATGGCGAGGATGAACAGAAACAGACTGATGGCAAAGAGGGCGATTTTGACCAGCTGGACCCGTTCCCGCCAGGCAACTGCTGTCCCCAGTCTGGGTGCCAGTCTGCTTTTCGCTTCGGGCAGTACCAGAACGCTGGGTAGATGTGCCTCTAGCGCCCCAGTCGATATCTCATCCTGCCCTTGGGATCTCGTCATCGATCAGATCAGCAAACTGGAACTGTGCCTAGCTTACACAGTTGCCCCCAGTTCCTGCATAGCCAGAACCAGGCGCTTGTTGCGCTGGGCACGCGTACGTAGGTGAAGGTTCTCCAAGGCAGGCACTCGGGCAAGTCCTCCGGGGCCCACTCGCTCAGGACCGCAACTGCGCCTTGTCGCAGTGCCTGGTCCATCCAGCTCCGACCATCCTCACAGTTGCTCCCCAGCGCGACGTACATGTAGCCGGGAAGCACGCTCTGGTACGCGGGCGTGATGCCCTGAATCTGAACATCATCGCCGACCCAATCCAGGACCTCCGCGTATGCTCCCATCAGCCCGAGCAATTGCCTCATATCTCTTGGCATGGGCGTTATCGTGTCCTGCATCAGCGCTTGCCCTCCCCTGATCTCACACTGCTTTTCGCACCTTTCAAGACGAGCGGTTGCTCGTCATCTGCCCAATAGAATTCCAGGGGAGAAACCTCGGACACCTGCAACCTGGTCGTGCAGTGCGGGCAGGTGACGCGTTGGCCTATCTTGGGGCGTGGTGCGATGCGAATCGGCATCTCGCAACCGGGACAGAACTCAGTTGGCATATCTGTGACCTCCCATCCTTTTTCTCTGCTGGCTCAGCACCTGCGCTTTCGCGCAAACCCGCTGGAAAAGGCGGATCAGTTCTAGCACGGTCAGAGCCGGGCATTCGTTGTGTCGCGCCTGCCTACACAGTCAGGCTGCTATCCCTTCAGCACTAGCAGGCTCACCGCTCTCCCCGGAATGCTGGAGGGCGATCATCTGCGCAAGCCCCAACGTGAGGTCAAGTACCAGAGCCAGAGCCACCAACAATCCCTTCCACATCACACCATACTGAGAGACTCTCGCGGCTTCCAGGATTATGTAGCCGAGCCCTCCTCCCCCAAGCAGGCCCACTCCTGCAGCGATCATGCCAGAGGCTACGGCCAGTGTCCTTGTACCTGCCGCGAGGCGACTGGCGAGTGGCGAAGGATACCAGTACTCAAGCAGCGTGGTCGCCGCGAAGGCCATGGCCAGAACACATACCGAACCTGCGACCATGACTCCCCCTGTGATCGGCCCGAGCCCCAGGAGGCTGGCGATGAACGGTGACCAGACCCCCATGAGGAGTCCCATCACTAGGGTCCGCCAGGGCAGCAGTACCGAGGCGCGACGCAACGCAGGACTGGTGGAGAAAACGGCACGTATCCCGAGCCCGCAGAGTACGCCCAGCCCTCCACCGACCGCGATCCCAATGAGCCAAGGGATGCAGGTGATGAGAAGATGTACCACGACTGCGACCGCCGAGACATTCAGCTTTTCCATTGCTCGCCTCACTCAATCTGCCAGGATGCCCCCCAGCAAGCTGGGGGGAGGAATGGCCAGCGGGGGTTTGGGGGCGGCCGCCCCCAATGATATCCTTCCCGCTGACAATGCCCCGCAGCTTGCTGCGGGGTAGTTTACTT
>JASFHU010000171.1:0-7821 GCA_050123055.1 Anaerolineae bacterium | reverse complement strand
GGGCGATGTTATACTTGCCGCGGGCCGCGTACGACTCGAACAGGCCGCCCTCAAAGGCAGGGCACTTGGGCGCTTGTCCGACCGTCGAAAAATCGAGGCACTGGCCACAGCGGTTGCACTGGTAGACAATGTTGCGCCAGGTATCGATCCGTCGCTGCTCAGGCTGGTTCGCGTTAGGGGCCATGGTTCACCTCCGGTTCAAGATAGAGGACGCCGGGATTGAGGACGTAGTTTGGATCCATGGAGCGTTTTAGAAACTTGATAAACTCGAATCCGGCCCCCATCTTGGTCATGACCTCGGGCGCGATGGCCTGCAATATCCCCCCGGGGGACATGTAGCGGCGGCAAAGCTCGTCGGTGTAGCGGGAGCGCAGAGCCAAGCCGTAGCGCCATGCTTCCTGGTCGAGCTCCGGGTAGAGGGTGTCGATCCAGATAAAGGCGGCGTTGCTGGAAAAGTAGACGTCGTAGCATTTGATGCGGATGTCGTGGTGCTCGAACTCCTCTGCGTGGTCGATGGCGTCCTGGCGAAGGTAGTGGATCGCGTCCTTAACCGACTCGGTGGGCAGGAAACCGGCCACCTCGGGGCACATGAAGGGGCGGTTGCCATAGTAGTGGGCCGGTGGGGTGTTCCGCAGCCAGGAATACATGTGCCCGGTCCAGTATAGGCGCGTGGCCTCACCATCCAGAGGATGCCCACCCACGGTCTCACAAACCGCCTGGGCGACACGGAGCCGCTCCTGGGCCGCCGGGTGCGAGTCGCGCACGACGATGTGTAGAAAGGCATCGTGCTGCTCATAGCCGGTGGGCTTGGGCCCCCCAAAGAGACCAACCAGGTGCGAGGCAGCGTTCTGGCGCTGGATTCCCTGGGCGGCGTCGACCGCGTCCTCGAGCCGGTCAAAGCCATAGAAGGCAAACTGTTCGGCAGCCGGGACGCGCCGGATGCGAAAGTGTATCTTGGTGATCACACCCAGGACTCCATAGGAGCCGATGAACAGGCCGGTCAGATCCGGGCCGTTGGCGTAGCGCTCAAAATGGAGGTGGCCGGCGGCCTCGTTCGCCCCACTGCCGGTGTGCAGGATCGTCCCGTCGGGCAGCACGACTTCGAGGCCGATGACGTGCTGGCCAGTCATGCCATATTCAAAGAGGCCATGGGGCACTGCGTTGTAGGCCACCGAGCCGCCGATGGTGCAGGAGAACATGCCGCCCGGACCGGGCACGGCCAGCTCCCAGCCGAGCTTGTTCAACTCCACGTCCACCGCGTGCCAGACCGCGCCTGGCTGCACGATCACCACCTTGTTGTCGAGATCGATCTCTTCGATTTCGTCCATCAGATCCAGCGCCAGGAGAATGCACCCCTCGCGGATGCCGTTGCCGATAAAGGTGGTCGAACGCCCCCAGATAAAGACCGGCGTGCGGTACTCGTTGGCCACTTTGACAACGGCCGAGACCTCAGCGGCCGAGGTAGGGCGGACGATCCAACTGGGGATGCCTCCCGGGCTCGGCCCGCAGTCACGGGTGTAACAAATGCGGTCGGCCAGCTTGTCTGAGACGCGCTCGGGACCGCAGATGTCGATCAACTTGCTCAGAATGTCGCTCACAATGGGCTCTTTCCTTTCACTCTTTCTTTTGGATGGTACAGATTGCTGCTCAGGCTTCGCTGGCGCAGATCATAGCCCCGCTCCCGGGCCATGGCCAGGATGGTCTGCTCGTCCAAGGTGACGAGCTTGCGCTCCTGCATCACCACCTGGCCGTCGATGATGACAGTCTCCACGTCCGAGCTCTTGGCGCAGTAGACCAGGCTGTTGACGATGTCGTGTACCGGCTGCAGATGCACACCCTCCAGATTCACGAGGACAAGGTCGGCCAGCCGGCCCGGATCGAGGGTACCGGCGTCGATGCGGCAGGCCTTGGCCCCGTTCTCGGTGGCCATACGAAACAGGTCGGCAGCCGAGAGGACGGATGGGTCCTCGCCGGCCACCTTTTGCAGCAACGCCCCAACCCGCATCTCTTCGAACATGTCCAGGAGATCGTTGGAGGCGCTGCCATCGGTGGCCAGTGCGACGGGAATGCCCCGTTCCAGCATCTTGGCCACGGGTGCGATGCCGCTGCCCAATTTCATGTTGCTCTTGGGGCTATAGATGGGGATCACCCCACGTTCCTGGAGCAGATCCAGGTCCTGGTCGCTCATGTGGACGCAGTGGACGGCGGTCAGCCGGTCGTCCACCAGACCAAAGCGCTCCAGGTAACGGAGAGGGGTCGTTCCAGCTTGCAGCTCCATCTCTTCGATCTCGTAGCGGGTCTCTGCCACGTGGATCTGGACGGCCAGGTCCAGGCGGTCCCGTTGTTCTCGCGTCCAGTGGAGCATCTCAGGGCTGGCCGCGAATGGGGTCGAGGGCGCCAGGATGACCTGGATGCGGCCGGCGGACGACGCCGGACTGCTGCCAGGAAGGGCCTGGTGCCAGCGTTCGACGTAACCAAGGGCTTGCTGCTGCAAGGCTTCGGTTGACAGCAGGAGCTGGGGTGCGATCCACTGGTCGACGAGGGTGACGGCGCCCACCCCCCGGAACCCGATGTCGAGCCAGGCCTGAAAGACGGCATCCATGGTCATGTCCATGTTGATGCAGCAGGTCGTACCCGATCTGATCATCTCCAGGGCAGCCGCCAGTGACCAGGCGTAACCCAGGCGCTGGTCGTTTGCCCCGCGATGATCGGCGTGGATCACATCGGCGGCCGGAAAGAGGACGTCGTCGCACCAGTCCACCAGGGGCAGGCCGTCGTTCAAGCCCTTTAGGAAATTCTGGTAGAGGTGAGTGTGGGCGTTGACCAGGCCGGGGATCACCGCACGGCCGGTGGCGTCCAGGACGCGCCAGCCAGGCTCGGCCTCGTAGCGACCGATGCCGGTGATACGGTTGGCCTGGACTAGGAGATCGCAGTCACGCTCGATACGATCGGCCGCGCGGACCAGGTAGTCGGCTCCCTTGATGAGCAGTGTAGATTGCTCAGGCGGCCTGGGTGGTGTAGGCGGCATCTTGGCAGGCTCTCTAATCCTAGCCGCGCAGGCGGATTCCCTGGGGATCGTAGGGCGAACGTGGACCGACCTCGGCGGGGTGCAGGTTTCCGTCACCATCTCGCACCGCCACGCTGGTCCCTACCTGGGCCAGGTCGAGGGGCAGGTAGCCCAGGGCGATCGGCTTCTGAAGGGCATAGCCGTAGGCGGCGCTGGTCACCGCGCCCACCAGGTCGCCCCCGGCCGGCCCGGCCGGGAGGCCGGTTGCCAGGATCGCATTCCCCATCGTCGGGACGTACTCGTCCTGAAGCGCCACGGAGACCAATTTCTCGGTGAAGCCAGCTTCCTTGCGACGGACCAGGGCTTCGCGTCCGCGAAAATCCCCCTTGTCCAGCTTGACGGTCCAACCCAGGCCGACCTCGTAGGGCGTGCGTCCCTCGGGAAAGTCAAAGCGCATGATGTAGCCCTTTTCGATACGCAGGCCAAAGGCTACAACCAGTCCGCAAAGGGCCAGGCCGTACGTCTCGCCAGCTTCGGTGATGGTCTTCCAGACGTCGCTGGCGTGCTCGGCCGGGACCAAGATCTCGTAGCCCAGCTCACCGGTGTAACCGGTACGCGAGATCAGGGCCCGGACTCCGGCCACCTGCGCCGGCAGCGCCCACATGTAGGGCAGGCGGTCCAGGTCGCCATCGGTAAGCTCGCCCAGCAGTGCCCGAGATTGCGGTCCCTGCAGGGCCAATAGGCCGGTGCCCGGCGAGGCGTCAAAGGGAAACGCATTCCGGCCCTGGCACGCTTCCCGGAGTAGGTCATATTCGGGCCGCTCGTTGGCGGCGTTGCTGCCCCAGGCGGTCATGAGCATATAGTGGTTCTCGCCCAGGCGGTAGACGGTGATGTCGGACAGGATGCCGCCATTCTCGTGGAGGATGGTCGTGTAGAGAACGCGATTCACCGGCATCGTGGAGGCATCGTTGACGATCAGGCTCTGGACCACGTCCAGCGCATCGGGACCCTTGACCTCGAACTCGCCCGTGGTGGACCAATCCATCAAACCCACCCGCTCGCGGATGGCTTGATGTTCGTCGGCCACCGTGGTGAACACATTTGGCACTTCCCAGCCCTGTACTCCGGCCAGGGTAGGCGAGTGCGCTGCGATCTGGGAAAAGAAAGGCGATCGTTTCATGGCATTGACTCCATAGTCGTGGCCTGTCCGGCCTGTTTGCGCCAACATGGCTTGTGATGATTATAACACAGCCGCCTTGCGCTGTCAACTGGTGCTTAACAAAGGCGGTTGCCTATCTAGCTCTACTTGACAGGACCCAGGTCCTTGGCTATACTGGGCGCAAGGCAACACACCCGTCGCCGGTCCAAGCTGGACCTAGAATATGACCAGACCTGACAGGTTTTGTTCGGCAATCGGGCTGCTGCGAATGTCAATCGAGGGCCGGGTCGAGCTTCGGTGGTCTAAATTTACATAAACCTGTCAGGTCTTGAAGCTCGACTGGACCTGATTATTGCCAAGGTAAGGGAGCCTATGGAAAAGAAAATGGACTGGGCAGCCATCACCGTGCCCCTCGATGTCACCGACATCGAGGGCGGGACGCACTACCTGCGCCGCTGGCTCGGCTTTGAGCCGACGGACCGGGGGCTCTTGTTCCGGTGCGAGCTGGCGAACGGTGAGCAGGTCAACTACCGGGTGGACGTTGTCGAACCGGACATCGTCCGCGTCCGGATGAGCCAGAGTGAGATCCACGATGGACCAAGCGACATGCTCCTTCCCAGTGAACCGGGCCGGCCAGCTCCATCTTTTGCCGTGCAAGAGCAGCGTGACAGGCTGATCTTGAGTACCGCAAGGATGCGGCTGGAGTTTCCCCGCTATCCCTGGCAGATGCGCGCTTTTGCCCGCGGGGAGAGCGGGCAAGCCACTCCCTTTTTCAGCCAGCAGTGCAACGACCGCGCCTACGGTCCCTATTACGAGGTTCCACCATCGGGGTTTGACGAGGGCGCCGATGGCCGGCTGACGGTCCGGGAGTCGGTGGCGGTCACGCCAGGCGAGGCGTTCTACGGCCTTGGGGAGCGGTTCACATCCCTGGAAAAGTGGGGTCAGGAGGTCGTGCTCTGGGCGACCGACTCGGGCAACGTCAGCAGTCCCCGTTCCTATAAGAACGTCCCCTTTCTGATGAGCACGGCTGGCTACGGCCTCTTTGTGCACTCCTCGCATCCGCTGGTCTTTCGCATGGGCTGCGAGTCGAGCATCTCCTATTCTATCCATGGCGCCGATAGCTGCCTGGACTACTACCTCATCTACGGCCCCGACCTCAAGCAGATCCTGAAGCGCTACGCCGACCTGGCCGGTCACGCGCCGGTGCCGCCCAAGTGGTCCTTTGGCTTCTGGGTTTCGCGGGCCGGCTACCGCAGTCGCAAGGAAGTGGAGACGGTGGTGCGCGAAATGCGACAGCGCGACCTGCCCTGCGACGTGCTCAGCCTCGATCCATGGTGGATGGGGGATGGCCCCTGGTCGACCTACGAGTGGGACACCGGCGCCTTTCCCCAGCCGGCCGAGATGGTGCGCGGCTTGCGCGAGCAGGGCGTGCGCACCTGCCTGTGGATCAACCCCTACCTTCCGGCCGGAACGAAGGCGCATGCCGATGCACTGGCCCAGGGGTTCCTGGTTTCCAGACCCGACGGCACCATCAGCCCGGTCATCGAGGCCTTTGCCGGGCAGGACCTGGCGGCGCTCGATTTCACCAACCCCGAGGCGCGGATCTGGTTCCAGGAGAAACTTCGGGTGCTGCTGGACATGGGCGTTGCTGTTTTCAAGACCGATTTCGGCGAGCAGGCCCCGGTAGATGCCATCTACCACGATGGCCGTTCCGGGTTGGAGATGCACAACCTCTACCCGCTGCTCTACAACCGGACGGTGTTCGAGCTGACCCAGGCCTATTTCGGGCGTGGCTTTACCTGGGGCCGGTCCGCCTATGCCGGTTCGCACCGCTACCCGGTGCAGTGGGGCGGCGACAGTTACAGCAGCCTGGACCAGATGGCTTGCCAGATCCGGGCTCTCCTGGGCTACGGGCTCTCGGGCGTACCCTTTAGCAGCCACGATGTGGGCGGTTTTGACTATCCGCCCCAGGCTTTTGACCACAGCGAGCGCAGCAGCACGTGGTTTCTGGAAGAAGGGGTACTCGATCCGGTTGTATACACCCGTTGGCTCCAGTTCGGCGTCTTTTCCTCCCACCTGCGCGCCCACGGCAAACAACCCCGCGAGCCGTACGCCTTTGGACCGCAGGTCGAAGAGATTGCCCGGCGCTATCTGAAGCTTCGCTACCGCCTGCTGCCCTACATCTATTCCCAGGCCGTGCGGTCGGCGCAGACCGGCTTGCCGATGGCCCGCGCCATGGCCCTGGACTTCCAGGATGACCTGACGACCCACCACCTGGACCTGCAATACCTGTTTGGGGACAGCTTTCTGGTGGCGCCGGTCGTACGCGGCGACCACCGCTGCCGCGTCTACCTGCCAGACGGTGATTGGCTGGACTATTGGACGAAAGAGGTGGTCGATGGCCCTCGCTGGCTGGACCTGGAGGTGCCGCTGGACAGGCTGCCGCTATGGGTGCGCGCCGGAGCGATCATCGCCCTGGGGCCCGAGATGACCCACAGCGGCGAATTGCCGCTCGATCCCCTGACTCTGGAGCTCTACCTGCCGCGGGGTGAGGCATACACCGTGATCCACGACGAGGACCGGCCCGACATCCCGGTGCATTATGTGAGACAGGCCGATTCCCTGACGGTGGAGGTGGGCCCCAGCCCCGGCGTGGTAGAGATCGTGCTTTATGGCTTGGCGGCGAATGCGGCCCGTATGAACGGCCAGTCCCTGGACCTTGGCGAAAAGCCGGGTGGCCAGTTTGTACGTTTTGATGGCTCGGCCGGGGCCAGGGTTGAGGTCGGGCTCGTGCGTTGAAGCAACTGCCCGCCCGCTCACGATGACTACAGCCTGTCAGCGTTAGCTTGTGGGAGGGCAGACTGAGGCTTTGTCCACCAGCAACTTTGCACTTTGCGCTCGCACCTAGCGGACAAAGCTTAGAAGTTGCTTATGGACAACTTCTGAGGTGAGTATGCAAACGAAAGATCTAAAGGCTTATCCCAGCGACCTGTTGGCCGAGCTGTTCCGGCGCATGGTGCTAGTCCGCGAGTTCGAGCTGCGGGCCATGGAGGAGCGGCGGGCCGGTCTGATCCCCGGCTTTATCCATTCCTGCGTGGGCCAGGAGGCCTCGGCCATCGGCGCCTGCCTGGCCCTGGAGGCCGACGACATCATCACCAGCACCCATCGCGGCCACGGCCACCTGATCGGCAAGGGCGGCGATCCGCGCTACATGATGGCCGAGCTGGCTGCCCGCTCGACGGGCTACTGCCGCGGCCGGGGTGGCTCGCTGCACATGGCCGACTTTGATCTGGGCATTCTGGGGGCCAACGGCATCGTGGCCGGTGGCATCCCCATCGCCGTTGGTGCGGCGCTGGGGATGGCGATGCGCCGCGAACAGCGCGTCGCCCTCTCCTTTTTCGGTGACGGTGCGGTGAACGAGGGCGCGTTTCACGAGGCGGCCAACCTGGCCGGGCTGTGGAAACTGCCGGTGATCTTTTTCTGCGAGAACAACCTGTACGGCGAGGGCACGCCCCAGTCGAAACAGGCGCCGGTGGCCGATCTGGCGGTGCGTGCCGAGGGTTATGGCTTCCCCGGCGTCATCGTCGACGGTCAGGACGTACTGGCTGTCTACCAGGCGGTCAAGGAGGCCGCCGAGCGCGCCCGGGCCGGAGAG
>JASFHU010000170.1:0-7822 GCA_050123055.1 Anaerolineae bacterium | reverse complement strand
TCAGCCAGCGGAAATGGCCGCCGTTGACCAACTCCTTGAACGGGTAATGGACCGGTTGCAAGAACACCTCGCGGAGCGCTTCCTCGATGCTGGGCACGCCACGCCCGCCCAAATAGTCGGCCAGGTGGGCATACTGGTGCCACTCGTTATCCTGGACCTCGCGCCAATCGACAAAGACGTGGCACTTGTAGGCATCCAGCTCTACGTACAGGCCATCCTCGTGCAGGCCGCGGCCGCTGCGGATATACTCCAGGCCAGTGATGGCGTCGCGAAAGATGTAGAAGCGGTCCCCGTCACCGCGCAGCCCTAGACCGTCGCCCAGCGACGTCTGGACCAGCACCCGGTCGCCCCCATCACCCGCCTTGACCGAGTAGGCCGCCGAGGCCCTGATCCAGCCGCGAGCGGTGGCGTAGCGGTTGTGATAGACCACCAGCGCCCGCTCGCCGCCGGCCCGGTTGGAATAGGCAAAGACATCCTCGTTGACGCTGCCCGAGGAGCCACCGTCGCCGCTGTAAAAGTCGTAGAGCCGAAAGTCCTGCACCTCGGCGAACAGGTAGCGGCGATGGAGCAGGGGAAAGATCTCGCGCCGGTGGCGGTCCACCAAGCCGCTGTCGGGTTTCTCGTCCCAGTAGGCCCGGCGGTACTCCATGCCATACTTTTCGGCCAGGCCCTCGATCTGTCCGTGCCCGAACATGGGCAGGCCCGGCAGCGTGGCCATCATGGTGCAGATGCCGAAATACTTGTCGCCCTTGCCGAACTGGGCCACGGCGGTTTCCTCGTCCGGGTTGTTCATGAAACTGACAAACCGCTTCAGGATCTCGGGGTCGAACTCGAGGGTGTTCTTGATGACCGAGCGGTACTTGGCATTGTCCTCATCACGGAGCATGTTCATGAACGCGCTGTTGTACACGCGGTGCATGCCCAGCGTGCGCACAAAGTAACCCTCCAGCAGCCAGAACGCCTCGGCCAACAACAGGGTGTCGGGCGCCTCGGCGGCGACGCGGTCCACGACCTCGCGCCAGAACTCCTGGGGCATGGCGGCATCGAACTGGGCCTTGGTCAGGCCGTGCTCGGCGCGGGTGGGGATGGCACCGCCGGTACCCGGCTCGGGGAACCAGAGTCGCTGGAAGTGCGTTTTGGCCAGGGTCATGGCCGCGTCGAAACGGATGATGGGGAACTGGCGGGCGACGTGCAGGATTGTCTGGATGACGGCTTCGCGCACCTCGGGGTTCAGGTAATTCAACTGGGCGGTGTCATTCCACGGCATCGATGTGCCATCGTTGCCGTGATAGATATATTTCTCGCTGCCGGTCCAGCGATCCACGCGCTTGAACACAACCGCCGCATCGGAGCGGTCATAGTAGTGATCTTCGACAAAGATGCCCACCCGCTCGTCCTCGGACAGGTCGGGCCCGTCAAAGCTGTAGGAGGGAAAGGGGCTATGTTCAAGGGACACGAACCAGTCGGGGTGCTCGACGACCCAGCGGGAATAGATGCCCACGTGGTTGGGCACCATGTCGCTGGCCAGGCGGATGCCGCGCTGCCAGGCCCGCTGGCGCAGGTTCTGGTAGGCCTCGCTGCCACCCAGATCGGCCGCGATCTGGTAGTCGTACAGCGAGTAGGCCGAGGCCACCGCCTCGGGGTTGCCGCAGAGCTGTTTGATCTGGCGAGAAGCCGGGCTGCGCTCCCAGAGGCCGATGAGCCACAGGCCTGTGAATCCCCAACGGGCCAGCCTATCCAGCTCCTCGTCCGGGATCTGGTCCAGACGGGTGATGGGTTGCCGGTACGCTTGCGAGAGCTGGTGGAGCCAGACGTAGGTGTTCTTGGCCATGAGCACCAGGTGGGGCATCCAATCGCGGTCGCGGCTAAAGCGCTCGGGCTCGACTTCTAGCGCGCCATACTCGGGGACCAGGGCGGGGCCAGGTCCGACAAAGATGGCCTTCTCCTCCTCCTGGATCAGGTCCAGGCTGCTGAGCAGGCGGTAGAGGTACTTGCCGAGCAGTACGCCCCATCGCTGTCGTATGAACTCCAGTTGGGCGGAGAGCGAGTGGGGATGGGCCAGGGCCGGTGCGCGAAGCATGTCGATGAGGTTCTGGTTGTCGGCGCCGAACGGCGGCTGAGTGTCAAAAAAGTCGTAGAGACTGGCGATGGCGGTTGTATACTCGGTTCCCCTGGCCAGGGCGTCGTCGTCGAATAGCTCCAGGAAGGGGGCGAACGCCGGGTTGGCGTTGGCCAACCAGAGCATGAGCATCTCTTCCAGCACGAGCTCGCGGTGTGGCACGCCGGCGGTCTCGCCCTCCACGTAGTCGGCCAGGGTGGCCTGGCGGCGATAGACGGCCAGTGGCGGGAACTCGGCGGCGAATTTGAGCAACGTCGCGTCGACAGCCTCCTGGCCCAGTTCCTCGTACAACCAAGCCAGTGCCTGCCGCATCGCCTGGGGATTTCTTTGCTGCCGATAGGCCTGGACGACCAGGTGCGAGATCTCGTCGAGCAAGCCCATGGCATTGATCTGACCGGCCTTGACGGCTTGCTCGGGAAAGCTGACCAGGTCCCGCTTGTCGTTCATCTTTTCGGCAAAGACCCGGGCGGCGTAAAAGTTGGCAAAGATCACGTTGCCGCTCAAAGAAAAGAGGGATTCGTCGAACTGGTAGCGGTCCCGCGCCTGGCGGGAGACGTGGAATTCCATCAGGACTCTTTTCGGTTTGTGCACCATACCCTCCGGGGCCGCATCGACGTGCTGGTGGAAAGAGAACGTGCGTTGGTAACGGAACCTGGGACCTCTATCATTATGCCCTCTTCAGGCCCGGCTGTCAAGTTCGTGTTCGAAACAGTAGAGACGCCCCGCCGGGGCATCTCTACCCGGACCACGCCCTGCGATCACCCCGGCTTGGTACCCCACAGGCAGGCATAGCGGGCGGTGCCCCGGACCGGGTCGCGGGCCAGGTCGCGCTCCAGGCGGGCCAGGCCAGCCTGCCAAGCCTCATCTGAGATCAGGTGCAGCGACGAGTAGGCCCTGTCGCGAAAGGGCTGGGCGCTGGTGATCTCGTAGGGCTCCTCGGCGGTGACGGTCTCGGGCTCGACCAGGCCGGCGGCGGCCATCCAGGCCTCCAGTTGGGCGAGGCGCGGGTAGCGATCGAGCTCCACCTCGATCGTATCTGGAAAGTAGCCGGAGAGGATCTCGCGGCGGCGGATGATCTCTGCCGAGTCGGTTACCGTGCACACGCGGCCGCCGGGTCGCAGGACGCGGGCCGCTCCGCGGTAGAAGGCGCCTTTGCCGGCGAGGTGGTGGATCACATCCACCGAAAAGACCAGATCAAAGGCGTCGCTGGCAAATCCCAGCCCCTCGGCCCGACCCTGTAGCCAGGTCACGGGCTCGGGGTGGGTGCAGGCATGGCGCAGCATGGGAAGCGAGGGATCCAGGCCGCAGGCCGCCATACGGTGGCGCCGGGCCAAGGCGCTGGCATAGTTCCCGGTGCCACAGCCCACCTCGAGCACCCTGGAACCTGGCCCCAGTTCTGCCCGGCCGGACAGTTCCCGGAACACGCCGCTGTGGACCCGGCGGTGGGCCGCGTACTGGCCAGCAGCCCGATCATAGTTCACGCCCTGTGGTTGCGCCATGGGTCGCCATCCCGTCGCTCATCCTGCCTGCTCATGCCACTATACCACAGGCCAGCAGCGAGTGCAAGCATACCCCGCCCACAACTGACAAAAGTCATAGACGCTTCCCCGGGCCGCGGCTATACTGGGCCGGCAACGAGATCAAGGAGGCGTTTTCATGGAAGTGGTACGGACCATTGTCCGCATAGACGAGGGACTGTGTAATGGCTGTGGGTTGTGTGTGACCCCCTGTGCTGAGGGGGCAATCGAGATGGTGAACGGCAAGGCGCGTGTCGTCAGCGACGAGCTTTGCGACGGTGCCGGTTTCTGCCTGGCGGTCTGCCCCACCGGGGCGCTTTCGGTTGAGACGCGGGAAGCTGCGCCCTTTAACGAGGCGGCTGCCCACGCCCGGGAGGAGGCGCGGGGATTGCTCTATATCGAGCAGACCTGCTTCCGCTGTGGCGCAGGCGAACAGCGGGCGGTCCTGCTTCCGGTGCGGACGCAGGGCAAGAGTCTTTGGGTGTGCACCCACTGCCTGCCGCCTCTCATCCATGGGTGAGCTGTGACCAGGGGGCTGGGGGCGGTGCATTACCATGGAATTCCGAAATCTGACGTTCGACAGCCGGATGCCAAGCACAGGCGGTCCCGCGTCAAGTTGCCGGCTTGCCTTACCCAGCGAGAAATCGGAATTCTGGCCGCCTCCGACTTTGCAGCAGCCATGGCATCCAGGCGATTCCGACTTGCAAAATCCAGCGGGTGTGGTATAATAAGCGCCGTGATGGGCGATTAGCTCAGATGGCTAGAGCGCCACGTTGACATCGTGGAGGTCACAAGTTCAAGTCTTGTATCGCCCACCATCACAAACATGGTTGGTCAGACATCGCCAGCCATGTTTTTCTTTGCCCCCAATATGCCCCCCTTTTGCAGGGCATTCAATTTGGTTTTTGCCAGGGTTGTTGGATTGTCTCTCGACGAGCGCGAGAAACCTCTATAGGGATACCTGTCATCGTGGGCCAAACGTATCTTATCAATAAGTGGGGGCGGGGTGATACGATGGAACGAGAAGCAAGCTCTCGTTCTCCGGCCCGGAACTCGTATTCCGCCTCATTGCATTCCTGTTCATTTTCTGGTATACTGCCAGTCGCAGCCAAACGGGCACGTGGCTCGGCCGGCGCCGGTAGAGATCGGATGCATGATTTCCAGCGAACAGGTTCGTCTCGTCGCAGAGTACCAAAAAGGGCACGGAGTTGCCGCTATCGAGGCACTGCAGGGGTGCAACCGGCCGCAGTGCCGGTCGTTCTGGGAAATGGGCAGAGCTGGTAGACAAGGGAGTTGGCATTGCGCGTCCGAATCCTGATCTTGATCGCTATTCTTGTTCTGCTGACGGGGATGTTGGGCTTTGTCCTACTCCGCTACGCTGTGATGGTACAGACCCCGGTAGATGCATGGATCGCACCCCGGTCGATCCCGAACACGGACGTCAATCCCTTCGGCGCCAACTTTTTCCTTGCCCGCGAGGTAGAGCCGTGGAAGCGCGAGCGGACGGTGGAAATGGCCCAGGAGGCCGGGCTGGGATGGGCCAAGCAGCAGTTCGCTTGGGCTGAGATCGAGCCACTGCGCAAGGGCGAGTATGTCCAACCAATCAGCGGGGAGAGCAGTTGGACCAAGTTCGACGAGATCGTCGACCTGTACCGCTCCCAAGGGTTGCAGGTGATCGCCCGCCTGGATCGCGCCCCAGAATGGGCGCGCCTCCCAGAGACCCGCCCCGAGACCCCGCCCACCGACCTGCAGGATTTTGGAGATTTTGTCTACGAGTTCGTCAAGCACTTTGAGGGGCGCGTACAATACGTCCAGATCTGGAACGAGCCGAATATCTATCCTGAATGGGGTGAGCAGGCGGTGGACCCGGTGGCCTACACGGAGATGCTCCGCATCGCTTACGAGCGCGCCAAGGAGGCCGACCCCAACGTCTATGTCGTAGCGGCACCGCTGGCCGCTACCCTGGGCGAGCCCCACCCTGAGCCGGGCAAGTGGCGCTCTATGCCCGACCTGGACTACCTGGAGGCGATGTACGAGGCCGGTGCCGGCGAGTACTTTGACATCCTGGCCACCAACGCTTTCGGTTTCGACCTGCCACCCGAGGATCCGCCCGATCCCAACGTGCTCAACTTCCGGCGGGTAGAGTTGCAACGGGAGATCATGGAGCGCTACGGGGACGAGAATAAGGCAATATGGTTCAATGAATATGGCTGGAACGCCGCCCCGGCCTTCTTTGCCGAGGATGACCTCATCTGGGAGCGGGTCAGCGAAGAGGAGCAGGCCGAGTACACACTTCGAGGCATCGAGCTGGCCCGCCGGGATTGGCCCTGGGCAGGGGTCTTTAACATCTGGTACTTTCGCCAGACGGGCCAGCAGTATACGCCCGACGACGCAGCCTATTACTTTCGGGTGGTGGACGTGGACTTTACGCCGCGGCGGGTGTACGATGCTGTACAAGATGCAGCCAGGGCGCTTGGTGTGGCACTGCCGGGCCATTTTGAGGAAACCAACCCGGCGGTTTCTGCTGATCCCGAGTGGTATGGCGCTATCGCTGAGGAAGCCAGCGGTCGGGCACTGCTGGAGAGCCAGATCCCGGGCGCAAGCCTGACCTTCACCTTCCGCGGCCACTCGGTGATCCTGCTGGCGCGACAGGGGCCGGAGGAGGGACGTCTACTGGTCACCCTGGACGGCCGCAACGTGGGAGGGCTGCCCACCGACGATCAGGGCCGCTCCTACATCGATCTGGAGGCTCCGACGACGGGTTGGCAGGCCCGGCTGCCCATCGCCAGCGGGCTGACCCCTGACCAGCACGTGGTGCGATTGACCGTCAGCGACGGTGAGTCAGCCACGGGGAATGTCGATGCCTTTGAGGTGAACGCCGGGCAGCCGCCTGCTTTTCCGATCCTGCCGGTAGCCATATTAAGTGTAGGCGTCCTGGTCACAGGGGGGGCGCTGGTCTGGCAATGGCGGAACCGGCCGCGCCGCGAGCAGTTCTTCTAGCCATTCATCAGCGAGCTGCCTCAGCGCCCCATGCTCTCGTGGCAGAAACGCACCGCCTGCCGCAGGTGGTCTCGAACCAATTCTTCATCCTCTGCCTGCAGCACCTCTGGCCCCATCTCTAGCGATACCGCCCCCTCATATCCGTCCTGCTGTAGCCTCCGCAGCAGGTCCGCCAGGGGCAGGTGGCCGTCCTCCGGGCGTCGATGTTCCTGTCCGTTGAAATTGGAGAGATGCACGTGGGCGATGCGCGATCTCAACCGTTCGTAGATGGCCAGCAGATCGTAGCCCCAGGTGCCGATGTGGGTCGTATCGAGGGTCAAATGGGGCATACTCGACAAGGCCTCCATATCGTTGAGCCAATGAATATTCAGTCTTCGGCCCAGGAAACGTCTGGCGGGCATATTCTCCACCGCGATCTTGATGCCCTGTTCTTCCTCGAAGGAGGCCAGCCCGTTCAGGAGAAAGTCCCGATAGACCTTCTCACCGCCCAGCGGGATGGGGAGTAACAGAGCACCACGCCCAATGCCAAAGAACTCAACCCGGGCGCCCCGGGTCCGCAGGGGCAGATGTGCGACCACTACTGCTGCGCCAACGCCGTGGGCCAGCGCGACTGTCTCTTGCAGGCGGCCCAGCGAGTCGCTCGGCCAGCCGGGCACGAAAGCCTTGAATGGGTTGTGGACAGCAGCGATAGGCAAGCCGGTGTCTGTGCTGATCCGGCGGAGATAAGCTGGCTGGCGGCTATCCCAGCGTTGGTCGGCCAGGACTTCGACGGCGTCAAAGCCGGCCTCGGCGGCCAGTTCGAAGACACGGGCAATTCCATAGGTAAAGAGGGAACCGGTTGAAAGGGCAATAGGCGGCATGTTCGTCTCCTGGCGAACCACGCACAGGCCGGCAAGCTGCGCTCGCGCCCCGTAGTGGCAGCACTCAAGTCTTTGGTCAGGCCATGATTCTAGCACAGCCCACAGGGCAGTGCAAATCATCCAGTCCCGAAAAGACTTGCCGGGACAGGGTTCCTCGATGACTACCTCAAAAATGGTCCGCGCTTGTAGAGACGCCCCGCCGGGGCGTCTCTACCGGGCATCTTCCGCCCGGTTTATTGACAAGATAGGTTCCTCGATTATAATCGGTATAGGAGCGGAGGAAACCATGATCGTACAATTGGACGTGCGGACCCGTGCCCGTAGCG
>JASFHU010000169.1:0-7832 GCA_050123055.1 Anaerolineae bacterium | reverse complement strand
GGTGGTTGCCTGCGATAGCTACTCCCAGACCGGCGTCCGGAGCTCCAACGTGCAAGACATGAGCGGCGGGCGAGTCACCACCAGTGTCGGCAAGGCCAACGGGACGACCACAGAGAACATCGAGGTTGAAGGGGTCGCGGGCCTGATCCTGGAGACCAACGTCATCCTCTCTGTGGGCTCTGGCAGCTTCAAGATCGAGTTGCTGGGCGAGGACGATCAGCCAACCCTGACCCTGGAGGCCGGCGCTGGTCAGACCGTGGAAGGCCAGGGCCAGATGGTCACCGACAGCTTTGGTGAGGCCAGCTACCGTGTAACTGCTGTCGAGGCCGAGGACGTGGAGTACCTGATCGAATACACCTTCCGCTAGAGCGGATAGGCTGCGGTACCAGGAACACTCCGAGGTTCATCATCCCCGGCTCTGCGTGGACCACAGTCCACGCGCGCTGCCAATGTGCTGGACTGTTGTCCAGCACGAGCAGAGATCGGTAGAATTGGGGAGCAGAAAGAGTGATCGGGCGATGGCGGGGCGATCATCAACTGGGAAGAGGCGAGGTAGTGGGGAACTCTGTGTTCAGGATTCCGCTACGGGCAGGGTCTCGCGGATCAGGCGGAGCAACTCCTCGGCCTGAAACGGCTTTTCGATCCACGCGCAGCCGCACTCCTCGAGAAACGACTGGGCTCTCTGCGCGCTGCTATCGCCGGTGGCAAAGATGATCCGGTCGGCCAGGTCCGGATCGTAATCTCTCACTGCCTGCCAGAACTCCTGGCCGTCCATGCTCGGCATCTTGATGTCTGAGACGATCAGATCGACCCGCGCCTCTCTCAACAAGGCCAGCGCCTGCTCGGCTTCGGTGGCGGCCGTGACCTGGAAGCCTTGATCTTGAAGAATGCGCCCGACCGATACGGCCACCGCCGGCGCATCGTCCACGACGAGGATGTGGGCGTTGGGCTGGTCAGAACGATGGGCAGCCATTGACAGGGTACCCGAGCTCTCCGCCTGCCGACAAAGACCCTCCCGGCTTTCCTTTTCAGCCACAGGCAGATCGAGGACAAAGGTAGCCCCGCCGCTGGGATTGTTCTCGGCCCGGAGCTTTCCTCCATGCCTCTCCACGATCTGCTCGCAGATCGGCAGGCCCAGTCCCATCCCATCGCCCGACTTTGTGGTGAAGAAAGGCTCAAAGATCAGTGGCATCACCTGCGCATGGATGCCGGGCCCATTGTCGGAAATCAGGATGCGGATGGCCGGCGCTCGAACTCCATCGCCCCGGATCGATCGGGTGGTTATGGTGAGCTGCCTGGACTCTGGTGTCGCCGCCATCGCCTGGCGAGCATTGTTGATCAGGTTGACCAGCACCTGTTGGAGCTTGTACGGGTCGGCCCCCACGAAGGGCAGACCTTCCTCCAGCTCTGTGGTCACCCGAATACCTTCGGCCTGCAATTGGTGCATCTGCAGATCCAGGGTTCGCAGGATGAGCTGGTTGACATCCGTCGGTTCCGGCCGGACCTGGTTGGGATCGGCCGTAGCCCTCAGATCCGACACCATCTCCATCATCAGCCTGGCCTGATCGCGTATTACGTTCAGGTTCTGTTCGACCGGTGGGGCCAGCCGTCTATCCTTCGACAGCATCTGGGCCTGCAAAAAAACGATGGTCAACGAGTTGCTCAGCTCGTGGATGATGCCCGCTGCTTGCTCGCTCAAAAGCACCGACTCGTCCAGTTGCGGCTCCTGGTCCAGGAGCTCCTGCTGCTCCCGCAAGACGGTGAATGTCGACAAAACAACTTGGTCGCGATCGCCATCCGACAGCGGGCAACTATTGGCCACCACCGGCACAGTGCTCCCGTCTTTGTGCAACAGGCTCGCCTCGTAGCGGTTGGCGATCTGCTGGGGATTGGTGTCAGTCCAGCCCTCGGTCCGCCAGCGCCGCATCTCGGGGAACAGCGCCGTCCAGGACCGGCCGACCAGCTCCCCAGACTCGTAGCCAAGAAGCTGTTCCAGCGCGCGGTTGGCAAAGACCAGCCGCCCGCGGTTGTCGCTGATGGCAATGCCTTCCATCATGCTCTGTGTCATTCGTTGAAGCAGACTACTCGCTTCCATCGAGTAGGATCGTGTCGTCATCCGAGTCAACTCGTCGTGTCAGCTCTGAGCAGATCTTTCCTCAGTCGCCTCTTTCGCCTCAGGCATGAGCAAGAACCGGCGTGCGATAGACATCAACCAAGGAGTCTGAGGGTGAGGTTTCATGCTTGTGCCCGTTCCCATTGTGCCCCTTCCCGTTGTGTCCATTCCCATGATATCTTTTGCCGTTGCGTCCGTTCCCGTTGAATCCATTGCTGCCGTCCGAGATCCAGTGGTAAACCTGCGCCGCGAAATCCTCCAGGCGCTGAGCCTGGATGCCGACCACCATGTCTTGCTCTTCCTGTGTCAGCGCAAAACTGTGATCAAAGTACCCTGAAGCGATGGCCTTGGCCGGATCGTTCAGCAGGACCTCGCGGAAGCGCACGTTCACCGTAGCAGCGCATAGTAGCTGATTAAGACTTTTGTGCTTCATAAGAAATCGTCTCCTGTTCTTCTGTTGTTGTCTTTCCGACAACCAATCCACGCCTGCCCCAGCCTGGCGCCACTCCAGGCAACTTGGCAGGGCCCTGCAGCAAAACCATGATCCCCGCTGCGATCAGCAGGTCGCCCAGGCTAAAGGCCGTGGGCCAGGGAAAGGGCGGTGGCAACACCAGCCTGTCCGATAACGCCCAAAGCACTGTCTCCTCGCGGAGTAGGATGACGTCTTTTGAGTAGCCATAGTGAAAGCCCGTTGGCCATTGACTCAGGTCGCTTCCGGGATTGATCTGTACCAGGGTCTCTGGGGTGACAGGCATGAATCCACCGTTCGCCACGATGACCGCCAGATTGCAGATCACCCCCAGTCCCACGATCCAGATGCCGGCAAGATGGCGGTTGCGCCAGACAAAAGCCAGCAACAACAGATGGGATAGCAGAAACAGGACCTGCTGGGTTCCCACCTGCTCCAGGGTGCCGAAAGGGGCTCGGAGAAGCGGAATCTGCAGCACCACGGCCAGCAGCGCCATCCAGGCCGAGCGCAACGGCATGGCGGCAAGTTGGCCCGCGGTCTGGCCTCGGTGCCGGACAAAGCTCGCTATCAAACCCACCACAACAGCCAACGCTAGGATCATAATGCCTGCTTCAAGAGACAGCCACGGCTCCCGCCGAGGCGGCCACCGGACCCACTCTGACCACCCCTGCGCAGCGCAGTCCGTCACACGCTGTCAGGCGATTGGTGAGAAAGGCTCTGAGCCTGACAGTTGTCCTCCAACTACTTATCCGCCGGACCGTCGCCGTTGCTAGAACTCCGAACCGGGGGGGGTCTCATAGCACGGCAAGAAGGCGTCACATGCCGCCAGGTGCACCGCCACCAGCACTCGGCGCCCCACCCGCGACCGCCAGGGCAACCAACGCCAGAACCATGTACGCGACTTTCCGATTGCGAGGGGTGCCGTAACGTACCCAGAGTTGAGTCAGCTTTTGCATCTTTGTTTTCCTCCCCTTTCTTGTGCATCCTTGTTCCCCACTTCTTGACTGTGCATCTCTGTTGTTCTCTTCTTTCATGTCCAGACCAGCATAACACACAACACTCACCAAACCACTCACCAAAGCACTCACCAAATGGTGAGGCCGCCCATGCTTCCCTGACCGGCCTGACGCGGCAAACCAATTGTTATTTACAGAACGCATGTTGAATGAGCCATTTGCGGTATCTTTTCAATAGTCCGGGGAAGGCTGGTGTGTGTGTGCGGGCGGCAAAACCGCCCGCACACACACCTCCCCCAACTATTGAGAAGATACCATTTGCGCAAGAAACTGGACCGATCTCAGGATCGGTCCAGTCTGCTGTCCGGTTATGCTGTTGGTCCCAGTACCAAGGGATGGGGGGCGCCTCTGTACACGGACGCTCAGCCGATGATCTGCAAATACAACTCCTCTGTCTCTGCTGTAGGACTCAGGCCCAGGTCTTCGCGCAAGATTTGGATGCAAGACTGATATTGCTTCACGGCCGCTACCCTATTGCCCAGGCGGTAGTGGCAGCGCATCAGCTCCCGGTGGGCAGGTTCCCGGTACGGATCCTGCGCTACCAGGCGCTCGTACTCTTTGACTGCTCGCTGCAGATGGCCCCGCCCCACATGAAGCCCGGCCAGGGCCTGAAGGGCATCCAGTCGCCGTTCTCGTAGCCGCTCCCGTTCCAGCGAGCACCAGTCCGCGTACACATCTTCAAGGTAATCACCCTGGTACAGGTCCAGCGCGGCATCCAACAGCTCGCTTTTCTGTTCCGCAACAGGCGACCGCTCGGCCTGATCCAACAAGCCCTCAAAGGCTTCCACGTCGAACCAGTAATCGCTGTCCCAATTGAAGCGGTACAGGCCCTCCTCAAAGACCACCACGTCGCGGAACACCGACCGTCTCAGCCGGTACAATGTCGAACGAAAGATGCCATCGAGCTTGTGTGGTGGGTGGTCTGGCCAAAAGATGCCCCCCAGCTCTTCCTTGCGCAGGCCCTGGGGGTACTGCAGCAGACAGAACAACAGATCGCGGCTCTGTGTTGTGGTCCACTGGATGCTCTGTCCCTCCAGCTCCACCCGTGGCTGTCCCAGGGCATTGATCCGGAGCGCCTGCCGGCGTTCGACCTGCACTACCGGCTCTGGCCGCTCCGCCCGCAGGGCCTGCAAAGCCTCAATCCTTTCCAGCAGCTGGGGCAGCAGGGGATCGTCCATTCCCTGCTCCAGTGCGTGGCGCAAGAGCCCGGACATTCGCTGCCCCTCCACAACCATGAACTGGTCAAAGGCCAGTTTCCCGGTCACGGACAGCGCCTGCTGCAGGTCCGACAGGGCGCCTGCTCCATCATCAGTCAGGAAGGCGACATAGGCCCGGTGAAGGTAGGCCACGGCCAGTTCCCGCTGGAAACCCCCAGACTCGAAAAAGGCCACCGACTGCCTCAGGTGCTGCCGGGCCGTGTCCGGGTCCTTCTGCTCAACCGACAGGATACCCAACGAGGTATCGCACAGCCCCATCTCATAGTCTGATCGGTGCTCGCGGGCCAGTTCCATAGCCCGCTGCAACTGCTTTCCGGCTTCGGCCAGATTTCCCTGCAGGCAGGAGATGTTGCCCAGGCCGTTCAGGGCGTAAGTCTGAATAAAGCCGGCCCTGCTGCGCTCGGCGGTCTCGAGCGCCTGGGCATACGATTGCCGGGCGAGCTCATACGTACCCTGATCGCGGTGCAGATCGCCCAAACTGGCCCAGACAAAGGCCTCCACGCGTGGATCGCCCGCTGTGCGGCTCTTGGCCAGGGCCTCGTCCAACATCTGGGCCGCCTCTTCGTACCGGCCCTGCAGGTAGTAGATGACGCCCAGCGAATTGAGCGTGTTGGCCCAAGGGCCCGGATTCTGCAGCTCCTGCCAGCGCTCCAAGGCCGCCTGGTAGTTGCTCACGGCGTTCTCCAGGTCCCCCATCATCTCGTGGCCAAAGCCCAGGTCATGGTGGACCATTCCCACGTCGTACGGGGCGTTCAGAACTTCGTAGAGACGCAGCGCCTTCTGCAAGGTCTCCAGACCCTCCGCTGCCTGCCCCTGTCTGAAATAACATAGCCCGGCGTTTCGATAGGCCAGGGCCATGGTGAGCCGTACCTCAGTGCTGGTTCCATCGAGGAGAGCCAGCGCTTCCTGGCTGCAGGCGATGGCGTCGGCATAGTGCCCCTGGAAGCGCAGCACATAGCCCCTCATCGCCAGGGCACGCGCATGTCCCGTTCCATTGCCCGCCGAGCGGAATGCCTCCCCCGCCAGCTCGTACAGGACGAGAGCCTGGCCATGTTCGCCCCGTTCCATGTGGATCGTACCCCGATTCATCAAAAAGCGGGGGTGCCCGACACGCTCCGCCTCGGGCAGGGCATCGATCCAGGCCGCCAGCGTGTCCCATCGCCCCGTGTCAAGCAGACGGGATCCTCGCGCCTGGAGAATATCCACCACCGGTTCGAACTGCTCCAACGATAGATAGCGGCTGACAGCCCGCTCCCACTCGCCCCGCTCGGCGTACGCCCTGGCCGCCCTGAGCGTGAGCTCGCGATACCGGGCCTCGTTCTGCTGCTGCAGCGTTTCCCGCAAAAAATCACGGAACAGGTCGTGGAAGCGTAGCCGGTTCTGTTCCCCCTCGAACTCGGTGATGAACAGATTGCGGACCCGCACCTGGTCCATCAGGGCGGCTGGTTGCTCGATGCCCAGTACCTCACCGCACAGTCGGGGGCTCAGCTCGTCAAGGACCGACGAAGCCAACAGGAACTCGCGCAACTCATCCGGTTGGCGCTCGAGCACCTGGCGTGACAAATAGTCATAGACGTCGACATTGATCCGCCCCCGGACCGCCACCTCCCCGTGCGCCTGCTCCCAGCGATGGGCCGTCGTCAGCAGCAGCCCCGTGATCCAGCCACCCGTTCGCTCGGCCAGTTTGCTCGCCTGCTCAGGGCTCAACTCCAACTCATAGTTCTGCTTTGCCAGGGCCTGGATCTCGTGGGGTGTGAAGCGCAGCTCGTCGATGCTCAGACCCGCTGCCTGCCGCCGCGCCACCAGCAGCGACAGGCTGGGCAGCGCCGGCAGTGTGCGCGAGGCGATGATCAGGTGGCAGTTCTCGTCGACGTACGTGACAAAAAGATCGAGGAATTCGTTGATCTGCTCCTGTTCTTCCACTGAATGGTGGTCATCCAGCACCAGGAAAAAGTATTCGGGGATCGTGTCATAGATCTCTTGCACCAACGTGGCGACCAGGGGGTATAGGTTAGAGCCCGGATCGGCCGTCTCCCGCATCAAGTTACGCGTGCGCTGGCCAAAAGCCGGAAAGCGGGCCTCGATAGCCGCTACCAGGTGCTCCAGGAATACGTCCAGATCCCGGTCAAAGGGATCCAGCGTGTACCAGCACACCGGCAGATCGGCGTCGTGGGTAAAGTCGGTCAGCAGCGTCGTCTTGCCATAGCCGGCCGGGGCAGAGATCAGGATCAGCTTTCGATCCAGGTGGGTATGAATAAAGGTTAGCAGGCGGCGGCGCAGCAAGAGATCGTGGCGCCGGCGCGGGACCCGTATCTTGGTCACGATCAGCGGCCGTGGATCGCCGGCCGCCGTGACCTCGTCCACGATGCCGTTGGATTCTGAGGACACCTGTTGGTCACCCATGGCATCTGCATCCAAGTGAGTCAATGACAACTCCAGCCTTGATGGCCCCGATTGCTATGACACCTTCCGGGGCTGGTCGGTTTCTCTGGCGCCGGTCCCGCCGTCCCTTTTCGCCCCCCGGCCGTGCCGGTCCATCATCCCCCACTGCCCGATCTGGCGGTCGGGCCGGCTGCGCGCGCAGCCACTGAAAAGTTGTCCAAAAACATCCTCCGAGCCTTGTCCGCAAAGAACGAGCACTGAGTGCAACGTTCGTCGTGGACAAAGCCAGAGTCCCACCCTGCGGAGCGGTTCGCTACCTCTGTCCAACCCAGTATATCAGAAGGCAGGGAACCCGTCAACATGCTCCTGACCAAAATGCACGATGCGCCACCGTGAAGCGGTGGCGCATCGCCAGAACCCCTGATCCGCGGCCACAGGAGACTCCCCTGGCCGGCACTTCTATCTCAATTCGTAAAACTCTCCCTCGTCCGCCACCAGCTCCCCCCCACCGACCACGGTGAACTGGCGGTTGGTGGCGGGTCCCGGTGGCGGCGATGGCCAGTACCCCGCCTGGTGGCCCGGCGGCAGCGCCTGGGGAGCCCCACCCTGCACCACCACCACCGGCGGGTAGTTCT
>JASFHU010000168.1:0-7861 GCA_050123055.1 Anaerolineae bacterium | reverse complement strand
CGTGTCATCAGAGACAGCCACACCAACCCTTCGATCCCCCACATCCAACGACAGGAGCTTCATCTACTCAAGCACCAACACCTGGATACGGAAACCCAGAAATGGGACACGATCCAGCCATTCCCAACGCTTGATCCAATCGGGCAGAACTTCCACCACTGGAGGAGCATCCAGCGCAAACGACTCGCTCAGAACCTGCGTTGCCTCCTCCACGTTCAGGCCAGCCACGGCCGATCGGACATCCCCACGATCGATCTCCACAATCAGTGGGGCCGAGGCGGTGACCTCCAAGAGGACACTCCGGCCCTCCATCTGCACGTTTTCCTCGTCCAACCCGAAGGCTATATCGTTCGATTGCAGCTCGTACGTTGCAGGGATCCGGTCTTTGAGGGCCTCGTAAGCCAGAAGGTTGGCATTGGCTCGATCCACAGCCGTACCCGTAGCCAAGATGCGCATCTGCAGATGCAGCACATCAGCTTCGGCGTCCAGGAATTGGTCGTAAACCTCGGCCATGATTTCAGTGGTCATCGACTCCGCAGGCAGGAATTCTTGCTCACCTAGCTGATTCTGCAATTCCACAAAGGCTCGCTGTTGAAGCTGTTGGAGAAGTTGCGCTTTGAGGCGATCCATATCCGCCCGGGTAACCACACCAACTTGTTTCACCCCTCCTCCCTGAGTCGGTTGCTCATTGATGGCCCGCACCTTGCCCCGCAATCCAGATGTTTCCACCTCAGTGATGGTCGCCTCATCCACATTGCCCACTGGCCCAGGTGCTAGCGCTTCGATCTCGGCCTGGGCTGTAGCCCCAATGCCAGCCTCCAGTGTGGCAGTTGTCACCGTTCTGAATCGTACTGTCGTCCCTGTTGCCGTGCGGACAACTGCTCCTGGCAAGATCTCCAGCGGTGTGGCCGTTTGGTTGATGAACGTGATCAGGCCTATTGCCGGCGCATCTGGTGAATCCCTCTTGCTGAGAGTCGCAATCTCGCCTGTTTGTTCTACCTCTGCCTCAATGATGCGCGCCGGGATGGTCAGATCGGTCAGGCTCGACTTTTCCTCCTCTGAGTCGGCGCGGAGCTGCAGTGCGGCCTCAACTACCTCGCGGTAGGGAACCAACGTCACTTTGCCCTCCGGGATAAGCAGTGCCGCCAAACCTATGACAAGCAGCAGAAGGAACACGAATAGCAGCACGCCAAGGAAGCGACCGGACCACACAATGATGCCATCGCCATAGCCGATATCACCCCGCCCGGTACGCAATCCATCTACGCGGGCCACTGCCGCCTGCTGCGCCGACGAGCGGCGCGGCATGCGGCTTCGCCAACGGCCCCGCTGTCCCCTTTTGATTGAAGAAAGTACTGCGATGCCCTCCTCCTTTGCCAACTGTCTCGTTCGGCCATCTCGGGTGACAAGCGCGATATCCAGAGCCAAATTGTTTGCATAGCGGCGCAAGACTCGAAGGTTAAGCGGCTCGCGGAACAAACGGGACCCCTTGGGTACCACGAGCAGCACGCGCTTCGCCTGCGCTCCTTCCAATAGGTCGCGAATCGCGGGCAGATCGTCTTCAATCTCTAGATAGATTACCTGTTGCATAGTCGTGTAAACTCTTTCGTGCGATTCAGTGTACTAACCCTGGCACAGTTCACTCAGAATCAGCGCCGGCCGATCTGCCGGCTGTTGCTGCTTGGCAGCCCAGGCCGCCAAGGCCAAAGCCGATACGTCTCCCAGCCCTTGACCCAGGCCTGTGCGATTCACCACACCCGGTACATCGGTGGGCTGCAGATGGCCCACTTGAGGATATCGCGCAAAATGCAGCCGCCGACTCCAGGCCAGGGAGCGGACCGCCTCTGTTAGCTCAGGAAGGGCGCTTCCGCCACCGAGCATGTACAGGTATTCAGGAAGCCGTCCCTCCTGGTTCAGCTGCGCCATGGCCACCTCAGTCTCTTCCAACCAGTTCTGCAGGCCCGGCGTTAGCACCTCAAGGACCTGTGCTCCTAATTCGGGATCCATCTTGCCGCTGCTGTAGGCATGTTTGAGGCGCTCCGCCCGATCAGGTGCCAGATTCCACATACGGAGGAGCAGGCGAGTCAGCGATCTTCCTCCCAGAGGCAGAGAATTGAGCATCACCGGCCGTCCTGCCCGGCACCAAATCAGGTCCGTCGTCGTTCCCCCCACATCCAGCAGAATCCCTTGCGACGCCGTCAGACTGGCGGCCAGCGCCAGTGGTGTCGCGGTCAAGGTCAAAGATGAGAACTCGAGATTCTGGGCTACCATCCCCCAAGTCGCGATCGCCTCTGCACGCGCCAGGGCGGCAAAGACTGTCGCACCAATCTCACGCCCGCGAAAGCCCACCGGGTCTGTGACACCTAGGCCATCCACAGTCAAGGCCACAGGCGCCGCGTCAACCAGCACCCAGCTAGCGCCGTCTTGGTCAGCGCTCAGTAGCCGGTTGACTGCCAACCGCAAAGTACGCTCCAACAGCGTCTCCAACTCCTGCTCACTGACTGGACGGTCAGGGGCCGAACGCCGCTGCGAGATAGACCAAGCCCGGCCCCGCAACTGCGAGGCCGGAAGACCGACTAGAACCTGGTCGGGCAGCACCCAGCGGCCGCCCGGGGCTTGGGCCATCTCCTCAGCCTCGCCCAAAGCCTGTTCACAGGCAGCCACCAGAGCCTGCGGATCGGTCTTCGCACCGGCCCACCCTGGGCCCTCCGCCCAGCCCAACACAGTCGCCTGCCCGCCTCTCACCCCCACGACCAAGAGACGCAAAGTCGCTGTGCCAGGTTCCACAATACTGAAATAGACCGGCGATCCTACGGATCGCCGGCGCTTCCGATGAACACTACGCAGCCACACTGCCCTGGCCTCGTCCCAAGCACAGCATTGGAGATCAGGAGTCCGCGCTACTGTCCAGCAACCCCTTGACGGCTTCCGGTACCAGAGCCAGTGCCTCATCGAGCCGCTGAGGATCGCGACCGCCGGCCTGAGCCAGTGTTGGCCGCCCGCCTCCGCCACCGCCGACCACACGAGCCACACGCTTGATCAAGGTCCCAGCCTGAAGTCCCCTCTCCACGAGATCGGGCGTGATGGCTGCGACGAAATTGGGCTTCTCGTTGATAACCGCACCCAACACAATCACCACCGAGCCTAGCCGATTGCGCAGCCAATCCGTCATCTCTCGCAGCGTCTCAAGATCGGCCGCCTGCACGCGAGCAGCAAGCACTTGGGCATCCTCTACCTGCTGTACATGCTGCAGCAGGTTTTCATATTCCATCCGTGCCACCTCTCGCCGCAGATCGGCCAGATCCTTCTGCTGCTGGTGCAGTTCACCCAGTAGACGCAACACGGCGCGATCTATCTCCTCAGGTATTGCACCCAGATGTGAGGCCGTGGCATCCAGAACACCCAGCCGCTTTTGCACCAACTGCTGTGCTGCACGCCCGGTCACCGCTTCGATACGCCGCACGCCAGCACCCACACTTCCCTCCGACACAATTCGAAACAGGCCAATCTCCCCGGTCTGGTGGACGTGAGTACCTCCACAGAGCTCCTGGCTGAACGGTTCCTCCGGAACGCCGATCTTGATGACGCGTACTTCGTCGCCATACTTCTCGCCAAAGAGAGCCATGGCCCCGGCCGTCACAGCTTCCTCGTAGCCCACCTGCTCCGCCACCAAGGGATAGTTGGCCAAGATGGCATCGTTAACCGATTGTTCTACAGCATCCAGTTCGTCCTGGGTCAACATCGCGCCATGCGTAAAGTCAAAACGCAGCCGGTCAGGTGCGACCAGCGAGCCGGCTTGTTGCACGTGCTCGCCCAGGATATAGCGCAGTTCGCTGTGCAACAAGTGTGTTGCCGTATGGTTTCGAGCAATGTCCACCCTGCGTGCCGCATCCACCATGGCCCACACAGGATCCTCGACACGCGGCCGGCCGCGCCTGACCCGGCCCACGTGCACAATCAGGCCCGGCACAGGCTGGCGCATGTCACCGATCTCGATCTCCCAGTTCGGCGCCTCCTGACCCTCCTCATAGCGAGCCAGAAGACCGGTATCCGATTCCTGTCCGCCACTCTCCACATAGAAGGGTGTGGCAGCCAACACAACCTCCACCTCGTCCCCTTCATTGGCTATACCCACCGGTTCACCCTCTCTCAGGATGGCCAGGACCACCGACTCCATCTCCACATAGGCATCGTATGGGTGCTCAACGCCGTCCGGCCCAAGCTGGCCGCCAGATCGCAGATCCTCTGCCAGCCGACTAAAAGCCTCCAGCTCTTCCGTATCCACGGCTACAAACTGCTGCGAGGCTCGGCCGCGCGCCCGTTGTTCCTCTAGTGCCGTCTGAAAACCCTCCTCATCCACGGTGAAACCATGTTCCGCGCCTACGTCGCGGGTCAGATCCAGCGGGAACCCAAAGGTGTCGTATAGACGAAAGGCATCAGCGCCAGGGATGATGTTCCTTCCCTCCCCCTCCAGTCCTTCCATCACCTGGTCCAAAAGCGCCAATCCCACGTCCAGGGTCCGCTGGAATCGCTCCTCCTCTTGACGGATCACGTTCAAGATGAACTCCCGACGACGCCGTAGGTCCTCGTAGTGATCACCAAAGGTATCGATGACCACCTGTGCCACTTTGCCCAGAAACGGCTCAGTGAAGCCGATCTTGCGTCCGAAGCGAGCTGCCCTCCGCAGGATCAGCCGGAGTACATAGTTCCGCCCTTCGTTGCCGGGGATCACTCCATCACCCACCAAAAAGGTGACTGCACGGCCATGATCGGCAATGACACGATAGGCTACAATATTCTCCTCTACGTCCTCGTCGCTGTGGCCAAGCATCTCCCGGACGTACTCGATGAGCGGCATGAACAGATCGGTTTCATAGTTTGCGTAGACACCCTGCGAGATGGTCGTCACTCGCTCCAGGCCCAGGCCGGTATCAACGTGCTTGGCTGGTAGGTCCTCCAGAACGCCGTCGGCGTCCCGGTTGTGCTGAATAAAGACCAGGTTCCAGATCTCGAGGAAGCGAGTACAGTCACCATTCACGCTACAGACGTGTCCCGGCTCATCCTGCTTGTCGCAATACTCTGGCCCGCGGTCGTAGTGGATCTCACTGCACGGACCACAAGGCCCCGTCGAACCCATAGCCCAGAAGTTGTCCGCCCGCCCAAAGGGCAGGATCTGTTCAGGTGCAATGTCCGTCTCACCCTGCCAGTAGCCCCGTGCCTCGTCGTCAGTCGGCAGATCCCCCTCATCGTCCTCGAAAATCGTGGCCCACAGGCGGTCCTTCTCCATCCCCCAGACCTGGGTGACCAACTCCCAGGCCCAGGCGATTACCTCCTTCTTGTAATAGTCGCCAAACGACCAGTTGCCCATCATCTCGAAAAAGGTATGATGATAGGGCGACGGACCCACCGTCTCCAGGTCGTTCAGATGCCCAGAAACCCTCATGCACTTTTGGGCATCCGCGATGCGGGGATGTCGAGGCTCCTCCAGTCCCAAAAAGATGTTCTTGAACTGGTTCATGCCAGCGTTACTCAACAGCAGTGTCGGATCATCCACTGGCACTAGAGAGGCACTCGGTACGATCAGATGATCCTTTCCGGCAAAAAAATCGAGGTAACTCTGGCGAACCTGCGCACCTGTCATTTTCTTCATAATTCACCCTACTCCAAACATTTCTGGTCAGGCCCAGTCAATACCCGACGCGGCCACCTTGGTGTTTTCCTTGTCGGCAGCCCTGCCATGAATACGCAAACAAGCTGACCGGCCAAACCACAGACAAACGGCACCCGACACAGTTGGCGAGACCCCCGATCGCCAATTTGAGTCTCTAACTCCGGTACTTTGCATATCATGGTTCAAGCGGCCATTGTAGCCCAAGTCGGCACGAATGTCAAACCCGCTGCAGCTTTCCCCGCCGGACGGGTGCATCCCAACTGTCTGGGCAACCTGAGCAAATGCTTGGAGCCCGTCTCGCGACCGTTACAGCTCATCCAGGGTGGCTCCAACCTGGAGATGGTGGCAAATTTGACAGAGAACAGCGCACAGATTAGAATTCGCTTGGCATACACCCAAAAGCAGGATGTGGTGCTTGCGCGTATGTCATCCAGATTCGAGGGAGCAGATGGCTCGGAGACTGATCGTCAATGCGGATGACTTTGGCCGCTCCCCAGGCGTGTCCCGGGGGATCCTTGAAGCACACCGGAGTGGGATCGTTACCAGCACCACCGCCATGATCGGCCAACCCGGGATCGAAGCGCAGCTCGCTGATGCGATTGAGTGCCCGCATCTCGGCATCGGCCTCCATCTGGTCTTTACCCATGGGCAGCCCATTCTGCCCTCAGGTGCAATCCCCAGCCTGGTGGGCGACGATGGTCAGTTCCTCGATCAGCACACGCTTTGGGCTCGGGCTGGCGAGATCTCCACCACCCACCTCCAGGTCGAGCTATGCGCGCAGATCGAGCAGTTCATGACTCTTGGCGGTCGCCCGCCAGATCACCTCGACTGCCACCACTTTGTATACCTTTACCCCCCCTTCTTCGAGGTCTACGCTAGCCTTGCCGACCAGTTCCACCTGCCGCTGAGAATTCCCTTCCCCCCTGAGACAGACTTTCGACAGGCTGCCCGCTCCCTACCCTTTCTCGAAGGCTTCCCGCCCGATTTGGTGCGGGGCATGATCGTCACCAACAGCGCCCGTTTGAAAACCCACCGACTGGCCCATCCCGACCGGTTCATCTCCTCCTTCTTCGGCCCAGAGGCAATGGCGCTGGACTACCTGCTGCGCCTCCTCGAGACCCTTCCCTCGGGCAGCAGCGAACTCATGTGCCATCCTGGCTACGACGAGCCAGCTCTGGCCTCCAGCTCGTACCGGCAGGAGCGTGAATCCGAATTACGACTCCTCACTCATCCCGAAGTGCGGAGGCAGGTGGAACGCCTGGGCATCGAACTGGTGACCTTTGGCACGTTGGACTGACCCTCTATCACCAGGATGAGCCTGAGAGCCTTCTAGAACCTTTGTTCTCTCGCCCATGAAAGTTGACGAAGTGCCTGTTTCGGGGTATACTAACGTAGGTCCAATAGCCTGCAAGGAGACTTGATATGCAAGAGATCACTGTTGCCGTGGTGCAGATGTTCCCTCATCTGGGCCAGATCGAGGAGAACCTCATTGCCATGGGAAAGTTTGTGGACACAATCTGCACTGAGAAAAATGTGGATCTCATCGTCTTCCCGGAGCTTGCAACCACCGGCTATGAGCTCGGTCTGAAGTTCACCGACGTGGCCGAGCGGGTGCCGGGTCAGGCAGTTAACCTCCTGGCCCAGCGAGCAGCCGATTACAGCACCCACATCGTCTTTGGGTTGGTGAGCAAGGAAAAGGTGGAAAGTGTCATTTTCAACGCGGCTGTCATGGTCGGGCCCGACGGCGAGTTGCTAGGCGAGTATCGCAAACTCCATCTGCCAGGCGAGGAGCGACTGGCCTTCCGGCCTGGCTATCGGCTACAGGTTTTTGAAGCCACCTTTGGCCAAGTCGGCATTCTCCTGGGCTGGGACCTGGCCTTCCCCGAGGCAGCCCGCAGCCTGGCCCTCGATGGTGCCGAACTACTGTGCGTCTGTGCCAACTGGGGCCACTCCCCGGCTCAGGAGCGGGATGGTTTTGTCGAGGAGTGGCGCACCTATGTCCAGGCCCGCGCCCTGGAGAATGCCTTCTATGTCGCGGCCAGCAACCGCATCGGCGAGGAATACAGCTATCACTTTTTCGGCGACAGCATGGTCGTCGGCCCGCGGGGAGAGGTCTACGCCTCCATCGACGAAGAGATCGAGGGCTATGCCATCTCCACCATCGACCTCGACACCGTGCGCAAGACACGC
>JASFHU010000167.1:0-7873 GCA_050123055.1 Anaerolineae bacterium | reverse complement strand
AGCACCCAAGAGCAGGCCGTGGACCCACAGCCGTGATTGTTGAGTCTGTGGCATGGCGCCCGGAACTGCCAGCAGCTCGTCCATGCCCAGCTCCGAGTCGCGTGACAGCATCGCTGTGTAGTCCATTTCGCTGAGGTTGTCGGCGATCTTGGGGTAGGCCTGATCCGAGGGAATCTGGAGATGACCGCGCAGCCGGATAGTCTCCGGCTGTTCAGGAATGCCCAGTGTCACATCGTGGACCGTGAAAAGGTGAGCCACAGCGCTCACAATCTCGTCGGCCGCAATCTGCAGAGGAGATCTCAATTCATCAGACATCGATTACAGCTTTCTAGCACACGGTTATTGACATTTGTCAAAGGCTTCCAAGATTGGTATAATCCACTGCGCGACAGGCACAGCTAGGTTCCGCGGCTCCCTACCCAGGGCCGGGCGATCCTACAGCGTGCTTGTTGTCTGCACCCGGCTTTGCTTCCTGGCGCGTAAGTATATCACAGGCTGAGGAGGCGGGCAACCTGTCCGGGGTGCTGGGAGTCCGGGACTCGGGGAAAACGATGAGCGCAGACTTGGAACAACAGCATAATGACGCTCCGCGCTGGCACTACCTGGCGCTGGCCGGTCTGGTTTTTGTCCTGACCGCGGTGCTTCTGGCCCTGGTATGGCAGGTGCCTCGCCTCCTGCCGGGATCCTTCCCGGATTGGGGCGAGCCGACCTCTGCTGCAGCACCGGGGGCCAGGCCCGTAGAGCCGACGGCGTCGCCGACGCCGTCTTTTCTGCAGCCCGTCATCACGGATCACAGCGCTACGGTCGACAATCGGGCAGGGACGATCACGTTTCACCTGGAAGCTGTTGTTCCCTCAGACCGAACCGTCGCCGAAGTTCTGTTGTGGTATGACACGGAAAGGGGCCACGAACTAGAGCGTACCGTGGGCCCGTTCTCCAATTCGACAGCCCTCAGCTACCGGTTGGACGTCGCGCAAGAGGGTCTCACCCGCACACTGACCGCCACGCGTGAGCTGGACTACTGGTGGATGGTCCGTGATACGAGTGGCGAAACGGCCCGTGCCGGCGGGGCGGCGATCCTGGGGCCAAGCATGTGGTCGCAGGTGACAGCCCCGACCCCGGAGCCACCCCCCATCGACTTCACCTGGGCCTTGTCCAGCTCGCATCACTACCAATTCTACTACATGCCTGGCACGGCTGCTGAGCGCGACCGCTTCCAGATCGGTGCTCTGGCTGAGGCATCCCTGGCTGAGATCGAGTCGGTCCTTGACGTCGAGTTGGAAGGGAGAATGAGCATCTACTTGGTGCCTCGCATTTTCTGGCAGGGAGGCGCGGCGTATGGTGACAAGGTCCAGCTCATCTCCTACCTGGACCGCAACTATGCAGCCATCGAAACCTGGACCTACTTTACCCACGAGGGTACCCATGCCCTGGCGCAGGATCTGCTCCAGCCCAAGGAGAATGGCGGTGGCCCTGATGGTGTCCTGGTTGAGGGCTTGGCCGTGTGGGCCAGCGATGGCCACTACCGCCGCGAGCCTCTCGATGCGTGGGCTGCTGTGGTGGCTGGTTCGGACCAGTACCTGCCTCTGGCCGATCTGCGTGCTGGACCCTTCTACGATTTCCAGCATGAAACGTCCTATCTGGAAGGGGCTTCCTTTGTCAAGTTCCTGGTCGACAACTATGGTCTTGAAAAGCTGAAGGAACTCTATGGTCGGGCGACCGGCGATGCAGAGCACGATGGCGCCCTGGTCCAAAGCTTGTACGGAAAGGGATACGATGTTCTGGAGGCTGAGTGGTTGGCGCATCTGGAGGGGCTGAGCCCGACCCCGGAGCAGGCCGAGATGTGGCGCTTGAAGGTGCGGGCCTTTGACCTGATGCGTCGCTACGAGACGGAACTCGATCCTGATGCCCGTCTATTGCCCTCCACTGCCCCTCCCGAATGGACGAGCGATACGCTCAAGGTGTTCATGGGGCGCGTCGGTGCGCCGGTTAACCTCGTTCTGGAGACAGCGCTCATCGCCTCTCAGGAGCGGATCCACGCGGGCGATCGGGCAGGTGCAGCGGCCCTCCTGGATGATGTGGAGGCGGCCTTGGATGCGGGTGGCCTGCTAACGCGACCCTCACTCAGGGCGAGGGGGGACATCCTGGAGATGATCGCGGCGCAGGATCGCTCCATTCTCCGCGCTGACGCCGACGGCTACCGGGACACGTTGGACCCGGCCTCCGGCTTGGGCCGGGACAGCGTGCTGGAGCAAGTCTTGCGTCCTCCTTTTACCGCCTACCGGCAAGAAGTCGTCCGTCTGGACATGGCGGGCGATGGCCACAGTGCCCACGGGGCGGTGTTGCTCCATGCCCAGGTGGCCGATGGCGAGTTTCCCGACGATGGCCGGCTCTTTGCGCTGACCGTAATCAAGGTGGGCGGCCGTTGGCTCGTGTCCAGTCGCGAGCCGCTCGAGCCGCACCTGGCACTGCCTCCAGCCGCCGCCGATTAAAACCCCCTGCTGCCCGGACCCGGTCTTGTCGGGAGGTCTCACTCAGGCAACCAGAACAGCCTTTCCTCGATCCAGCCCCAGTGCTCGTGCTCAGGCACCCCGGCCGGAATCCCATCCAAACGGAACGTCGAGTCATTAAGCGGGCGCTGATTTCCCCCATCGGCATCCATGACCCATAGGCGAAAATCTCTGTTTTCAGACAGGACGAATTTGTCAGGCCAGTTTTCGTCACGGGTGGAGACAAAGATGATGTGCTGGCCATCAGGCGACCAGACCGGCAGCCCGTTCCAATACCAGTCGTCGGTGAGGGGGTGTTGGTCGCTGCCGTCGGCATTGACCACGTTCACTTGCCAGTAGCCGCTGTTGTTGGACATGTACGCAATCTGCCCGCCATCTGGAGAGACGGCCGGCGCTGTATCGTCCTTGAACTCGGTCAGCTGCTGTGGGTTTGCCCCATCCTGGTCCATTAGGAACAAACCGCAAGCGTTCTCCACACAGCCCTGGTAGATGATGCGGCCATCCGGCAAGAACGCTGGCGTCCGGCCGAGGATGGGCGAGCCATGGCGCTGGATCTCGATAAACGGTTCATCGCTGATGCCCGTAAAGAGGTACAATCGGCTCTCCCGATCTGGCTCCTGGCGCGAGGGAAAGACAAAGCGCTCGTTGTCCGGTGCCCAGTCCGGGCGTGCTGCCTCTGTGAAGATAACCATCTCCCAGGTGTCGGCGCCATCCATTGGCCGCGACAGCAGACCGCGCTGTCCCTGGTCCCACGAGCGCCAGGCGATGCGCTTGCCATCCGAGGTAACCGCGGGCTGGCTGGCCTGCTCGATGTATCTCTCAACCTGGCCGCTAGCCAGGTCCATCCGCTGGATCCGGTAGGTCTGTGCGGTGCTGTCAAAGACGGGGAAGAGAAGGACGCCAGTGAGCGTGGGTGGAGGGCCTGCTGGCTGGGTGGCAGCAGGCGTGGGCGTATGCTCCGGTGGCGTGGGCGTGGGTGCCGGCGTTCGCCCGGCGGCCTGCCGGGTCTCGACTGCTGTGGCCCTGACCGTTGGAGTGGGTTCCTTGGTCGCTTGGGCCAACACCGTTGGCGTAAAAGTGGGCCGCAGGGTGCCGGTAGGCTCCGGCGAAGCGGTGGGTGCGGGCGTTGGCGTCGGCGTTGCCCCGCAACCAGTCAGCGCCAGGGTTGTCAGTGCGATTGCTAGTACGGCCATGGTGACAGCATGATAACTTGCCTTTCTCATTTGTTGTCTCCTTGGAATTTTTTTGCGAGATGCCCCACTCTGGAGGAGTCAGCCTTTGCAAGCAGCAGAGTTAACCATAGTAGGCTTGAGCAGTTGCTTCGGCGGTTGGCTGGGCACGCTTGTAGATATCTAGGAGCTGCCTGGCAATGGCAGGCCAGCCGTAGCGTTGCGCCCATCGAACAGCCTGCCGCCCCATTTGCTGGCGCAGATCGCGGTCCTCTAGCAGAAGCCGGATCTTACCGGCCATTGCCTCGGCGTCACCATCTGGCACCAGAAAGCCGGTTTGACCATCCTGCACGCTGAAGGCCAGCCCTCCAACCTTGGAGGCGACCACCGGCGTACCGCAGGCCATCGCCTCCAGGGCCACCATGCCGAACGATTCGTAGTGAGAGGGCATGACGACCATCTCGGCTGCCGAGTAATAGTAGCCCAGGGTATCCTGGTCTTCGGCGCCCTGGAAGGTGACCAGATCTTCGATGCACAGTTCGGCTCGCAGCGCCTCCAGGCGAGCCAATTCAGCGTTGACCTCCTCAATACCAGCCCCAGGCGCGCCGCCGACGATGATGACCGAGAGCTCATCTCGCCAACACGGTAGTTCAGGCGTGAGCAGAGCAATGGCGCGGAGCAACGTGTCTATGCCCTTCAACGGCTCGATGCGCCCAACAAAGAGGATGACACAACGCTGGAGAGGCAGGCCAAGTATCTGTTTGGCTTCGTCCTCTGGGATGGGGTGGAAGAGGTTCAGGTCCACGCCACAGGGTACAACGTCGATCTTGGCGGCGTCTGCGCCATAGAGCCAGACCATCTGTGCCCGTTCCAGGGGGGTTGCCGCTATCAGGCGATCTGCAAAAGCCATAACCTCCGCCTCGCCATCGATGCGGCGTTCTGCCTCCCACGCCTCAGGGCTGGAAGCCACGCTGTTTTTCATGTGCCCCAGGGTATGGAACATGTGGACAATGGGGACATCCCAGGCGTGCCGCAGCGGGCGAGCGGCCAGGCCCGAAAGCCAGTAGTGGCTGTGGATGCTGTCATATTCCACGCCCTCCTGTTGGGCAAAGCCGAGAACACCTTGCACAAATTCTGGCAGATGGTCGACGACGTGGTTTTTGTCGTATGGGGCTTCGGGGCCGGCTGGCACGTGTATCACCCGTCCGTTTGGGCCGAGGCTGGTGCTGATGCGGGCAATGTTGGGGTTCTGCGAACGAGTGAAACAGTCTACGGCAATGCCGCGCCGGCCGAACTCGCGACTCAAATCACGCACATAGACGTTCATACCCCCTGTCTCCTTGCCGCCCAGGGTGGCCAGGGGGCAGGTGTGGACGCTAAGCATGGCCACACGGCGTATCATGAGAGACCTAGCCATTCCTCAATCGGACCCACCAAATGCCCAGTGCAGCAATTGCCAGGATTGCGCCCATTCCGGCAATGGGCAGCAAACAACAGAAGGTGGCGTACAGCCAATCTTCCGCAGGCGAGGTGACGTCGCTTTCTGTCAGGCCAAAGAGCAGGAAGGCGGCCACTCCCATCAAACATAGGATGGCGGCCGTGATGCCTAGCACGATGACGGCCACGCGCCAGGCGGTTTCCCGCGAGCTGCTGGGTGCCTCTGGCGGGGGCGGGGATGGGGGCGGGGGCGAAGTGGTCGATGAGACCGCTGCCTCCGTTTCAGAAGGTTGGGTCACAGCCGGCCGGGGGGCGCCACATTCGCCACAGAACAGATCCTCTTCGAGTAGGACAGCACCGCAGTTCTCGCACTGGATCGCTTGGGCCATAATCTCTCGTTCTCCGTTGTACTGGATCCTGGCTGCCCTGCAGGTTAGCAGGAGGCTTCCATCGGCACACCCCGTTTGGCGATGAGAAGGCGCCGGACCTTGGTGTCCTGGGCGCCGAAGCGATACTTGTACACCTCATCGCCCCGCAAAAAGTCAAACCTTTTCCGGCCCAGAGCGATGGCATGCTCGATGCTGCGGGCAGTGACGACGATGCCTGGGCTGAGGTTCCGGTACTGGGCAGGATCGTAGCCCGAGTTATAGACGAGGATGTCGTCGCCATAGTCGAAATTCAGGAGGGTAGCCGCCTTGTTGCCATCCATCTCGACAAAGGCCAACTGCAGCCAACCCTTGTCCTGCAGCACTTGGGCTGCCTCGAAAAAGAACGCTTGCATCGCTGGGTCCATGAACTGGTCCTTCTCCGGTGTGCTCTTTTGGTGCAGGTCGATAAAGCTCTGCATCTCATCCCGTAAGTCATGGTCCGGCCCGACAATGACAAAGCGGCTATCGGCCTCGTTATCCGCCTTGCGCAGCTTGCGGCGCACCTCGTGGCGCTGTTTCTTGTCCAGCGTCATCAAATAATCGTCCCAGGTAGCTGGCAAGTCGATAATCGGGCAGACGTCCTCGACCTCGACGAGGGCTTGGTATCCACGTGCCAAGGCCAGGTCCCGCAGCAGGACAAAGGTCTGCGAGTCCTGGGGGATGTTGCAGATATCCACCATGTCCCACTCGGCTACATCATTCTCCAGGTAGTCCAGCATGGCCTGGTACACGGCCTCTTCCTGTCCCACCTCTATGATGAGATCCAGGTAGTCGGACACATCGCGGCAGCCGTTCAGGTAGAGGACCGACTTCCCATCGTCGGTCTGAGTGTGGAACAGGGGTGCGATGCCGATCAGCCGTCCGTCATCCTCGGCTCGAAAGCCCAATAGTAGCAAGTTACCTTCGCCCAGGTGCTTCCACCAGGTGGATTGCCACTCCCAGGTGAGGAACAGGGTGTTGTAGCAACTACGGTGGACCAGGTCGTTCCATTCCGGCTTCAGCGCCCAAAAGCCACCGTTTTCGAAATGCGCCTCAATTCGCATAAAGACTCCTAGTGCAAGGGTTCGATCGGGCCATCATGGGATTTGCTTCCAAATGACCTGGATCTGCTGGATGCCCGTTTCGGTGTTCTCATCGGTCTCGAAGGTGAATAGCTCGGAGGCCGGAGAGCCGTCGGCGCTCAACAATTGGACTGTCCACGTGCCGGCCAGCGGTCCATCGGCCAGCCGGATCTCATAGTTCCCACCCCCATCGGTTGGTACAGCAGGCGAGGCCGGTTGGCCATCCCGGTACCATACGATCGTCAGTACCCCCTCTACCGGGTCGCCTGCAGTGTCTTGTACCTGCCCAAAGAAACCGGTCCAGTCGGCGCCAGGCCTAGCCCCGGCAGACTCCAAGTCATAGAGCGGGCCGTCGGGGTCAGACATTGTCAGGGCTGGTGCAGTAGGCGAGGCGGGTGGCGGGGTTTCTGTCGGTTCCTTGGTCGGCCCTGGCGTAAAAGTGGGCACCCGGGTAGCGGTTGGTTCGGGTTCCATGGCTGCCGTGGGCTCCTGCCTGCCAATCAGGCCAGGGATACCCTGGGTGATCAACAGAACCCCAGCCACCACGATGATGACCAACAGTATCGCGGCGATGATGATATACAGGCGGTTGGGATTCCGCGCCGGACCTGCCTGCTCGTCGTTCGATTCATCCGTCTGGCTCACGAGTCACCTCCTCCGAAATCAGGGAGCAACCAGGGCTTCTTCTGAATGCCCGATAGGGTGAGGCACAGGGCGTTCGAGCGTGCTGGACTGGTGATCCTTGGGTACCGATTCTATCACAAAGCCGCGCTCAAGGCAAGTCACCTTGAGCGCGGCTTAAACGATAGCTTTGTTACTGATGTCTGTCTCCGCCCCGGTCGTTGAGAAGTTGTCCAAAAACAAGTTCCAAGCTTTGTCCGCTAGGAACGAGCACTGAGTGCGAAGTTATTAGTGGACAAAGCCTAATTAGCTGTAACCTCGGTCTCTTGTTTTTCTGGGTCCTGGGCCTGAACCGGCTCCTCGCTTTCCAGAGCTTCCATCTCGGCCTGCTCCAGGGTATCACCAAAGTCAAACGCGGGACCCATGACCAACTCGGGCAGACCCGTTTCACGGCGGATGGCATTCTCAATCTCAAAGCACTGCACCGGGTTCTCGCGCAACGCCTGCTTGGCATTCTCGCGACCCTGCGCCAGCCGCTCTTCATTGTAGGAGTAGAACGAACCCCGTTTCTCGATCAGATCCAACTCTACCCCCAGATCCAGCACATCTCCCTCTTTGCTGATCCCCTCGTCGTACATGATGTCAAA
>JASFHU010000166.1:0-7875 GCA_050123055.1 Anaerolineae bacterium | reverse complement strand
AGGGAACGTCTCGACTGGGTGCAGAGATGCTGGTTGCCATAGACTGGACCCAAGCCCACGCGGCTGAGATGAACCTGCCCTGCCTTATCGTCCATGGCAGCGACGACCGGCTCTGCCCGCCGGAGGCCAGCCAGAGATTCTATGAGAATGTGACCTCTGCCGACATAGAACGCATCGAATACGAAGGCTATTATCACGAGGTATTCAACGAGCCGGGCAAGGAAAAGGTCCTGGCTGACGTGGAAGCCTGGTTGCAGCGCCATATCTGATGCGGGGGCCACGCGATTGAAAACGAGTTCGCCGAGAGTTCGAGTGTCTCTGAAGGTGCGCTGGGGCCGCGCACTGGGTTGGCTCCTGGTGTTGGCTGCTGTCATCTCTGTCCTCTCCTGCCGCACGCCGGAGCCGGACAGTGCGGGGCGCGCCCCAACCACGGCCACTCAGCCGCAGGCCACGCCAGGCCCAGATGCGAGCGCGGCCCCTGGAACTGCTGTGTTGCCAACCGCTACACTGACGCCAATGGCCACGTCGACCCCTACAGCAACGCTACCCCCGACATTCACATCCGCCGCGACGACCACGTCGGCCGCGACGGCCTCACCGGTCCCAACAGCTACTCCGGTTCTGCTCACCGCCGTCCCGTTGTCTGCCACTGCACCAGCGACGGGTGCCTCAGAAGACGGCACCCCGGTCTACACCTATCGCATCGTCAATGTCTACCCTCACGACCGGGAGGCCTTTACGCAGGGCTTGGTTTTTGAGGACGAAGGCTTTTACGAAGGGACTGGTCTCTGGGGCTTCTCTACCTTGCGTCGAGTTGACCTGGAGAGTGGCGAGGTCCTGCAACTTCACCCGTTGCCACCCGAGTATTTTGGCGAAGGGATCACCATCTTTGGGGACCGGATCATCCAGTTGACCTGGAAAGCGGGGCTGGGTCTTGTTTACGACAAGGATAGTTTTGATCTGCTGAGTACCTTTCGCTACCCCACCGAGGGTTGGGGCATCACTCACGACGGGACTGCGCTAATCATGAGTGATGGGACCTCAACCCTGTATTTTCTGGATCCTGAGACCTTTGAGGAGATCGGCCAGATCCAGGTCTCTGACGATCAAGGCCCCTTGAGCAGGCTCAACGAGTTAGAGTATATCGAGGGTAAGATCTATGCCCATGTATGGCAAACCGACCGTGTTGCCATCATTGAGCCTGCGACCGGCCAGGTGATCGCCTGGATCGACCTGCAAGGACTCCTGCAAGCGGAGGATCTTCTCCAGCCGGTGGATGTGCTGAACGGCATCGCCTACGATGCTGATGGGGAGCGACTGTTCGTGACCGGCAAGTGGTGGCCCAAGCTGTTCGAGATCGAGTTGCTCATATCACACTAACGCCCCAAGCGCGGTCCCACAGCAGCTACAAACCTTCAAATATACGGGCTTTTGTGGTACAATAGATGTCGCAAGGGTTGGAGGAAGACTCGCTTGATGGCTGCCAAGCTCCTGATCGTGGACGATGAGCCGGATCTGACCAAGTTCCTGGCGGACGCATTGCGCCTGGATGGCTACGAGGTAGCCGTTGCTCATGACGCCCGGGTGGGCCTGCAGCAGGTGCATAGCCTCGGGCCAGACCTGGTATTGCTGGACGTCATGATGCCCGTGGTCGATGGCTGGGAGATGCTGAGCCGTCTCCGAAAGTTCTCCAACGTACCGGTGATCATGCTGACGGCCATCGGTGACACCGAGCATAGAGTACATGGGTTGGATATCGGCGCCGATGACTATTTGACCAAGCCCTTTGAGGTGAAGGAGCTGAAGGCTAGGATACGAGCCCTATTGCGGCGAGTCGCGGTGACGTCACCCGAGTCGGGCATTCCCCTTTCTTTTGACAATGGCCGGTTGGTGATAGAGCCCGGTTCCTACCGGGTCACCGTCCAGGGTCAGGAGGTGAGCTTGACGCGGATCGAGCACCAACTATTGCTTTATCTGGCTCGCAACGCCGGCTCAGTGATGACCTACGCCCAGATCCTTGAGAACGTCTGGGGACCTGGCTACGAAGATAGCCCGAGCTACGTAAAGGTATACGTTCGACGCTTACGACAAAAGGTCGAGGTCGATCCAAGTCAGCCCCGTTGCATCCAGACTCGCTGGGGGGTTGGCTATTGCATGGTCAAGAACTGAGCCGCTTGATTCCACACCAAACAGGCATGGGGAGGAAATGATGGACGAATTGGTCAAGATGGTCGCCGATAAGGTAGGAATTCCCGAAGCACAGGCCAAGCAGGCGGTCGAGATTGTGCTCTCCTTCCTCAAAGACAGGCTACCCGAGTCAATGGCTGGACAGGTCGATGCCGTGATAGACGGTGATCTGAGTGGATTAGGAGACCTGGGAGATCTGGCCGGCGGGTTGGGCGGAATGTTCGGCAAAAAGTAGGTATCAGGTACTGGGCAAGGAGGGAGATTTGACCGATGCCACAGCCAGATTCTCTTGATCCGACTGCGTATGCTGCCAGTGGCGGACCCGTAGGCGCTCTGCTCATCCACGGCTTTACCGGCTCGGTGGCTGAGACTCGGCCGATGGGGGAATACCTGGCCGAACGGGGCTTGACGGTTGAGTGTCCCTTGTTGGCCGGTCACGGCAGTCACCCCGAGGACCTCAACCGCATCCGCTGGCAGGACTGGGCAGGCGCATTGGTATCGGTCCTGGAAGACCTTCAGAGCCGCTGCGAGGTGGTCTTTGTAGGTGGCCTTTCGACGGGAGCCCTGCTGACTCTATGGCTGGGCGCAGAGCACCCAAGGGTCGCCGGCCTAATCCCCATGTCCCCGGCTGTTAAGGTCCGCAACCGGATGATGCCCCTGGCGCTGGGTCTCCGCCACCTGCTCAAGTACAGTCCCTTTGGTGCCGTAGGCGATGATGATCTGGGGGACCCTGAGGCCATCCACCGCATCTGGTGCTACGATCAGGTGCCGCTATGGGGGGCAGGCGAGGTCTACCTTCTCATGCAGCAGGTGCGTCAGGTGCTGCCCACCATCCGCCAGCCGCTTCTCATCTTCCAGGGCTTGCGCGATGCCCAGGTCCCACCCGAGGCTGCACAGATGGTTTACGATGTCACGGCCTCGGAGGACAAGACGCTGGTCTGGCTGGAGCACTCGGGTCACAATCTGCTGGTCGACGGCGAGCGCGAGTCGGTCTGGGCGCTCAGCCACGAATGGATGGAGGGACTGGCTGATACCGCACAGGTCGCGACAGGGAGGGCGTAATCCAGGCTGTCTATGATGGAATCCATCGCCTTTTGTCCGACCTGCGGCACGTCCCTTGTCGAGCGAGTCCTGGACCAGCGCCCCCGCTCTGTCTGTCCGGCGTGTGGGTGGATCTACTGGCGAAATGCCAAGCCCTGTGCGGGCGCGCTGGTGATACGTAACGGCAAGGTGCTGCTCGTCCATCGCTCCATCGAACCCTACCTGGGTTTCTGGGATATTCCTGGCGGGTTCTGCGAGGCGGACGAACACCCCGCCGAGGCGGCCATCCGAGAGGCCCGTGAGGAGACAGGCCTGGAGATCGAACTGACTGGGCTACTGGGCTTGTGGATGGACGAGTATGCCGGGAGCGCGACCCTCAATGTCTACTACCTGGCCCGGCCCTTGAGCCGCCGCATTCAGACCGGTGATGATGCTGATGGCGCGGCCTGGTTCGCGCCCGATGCCCTGCCCAAGCATATTGCCTTTGATAATGGCCGCCGGGCGTTGGCGGTCTGGGCTTCAGGGGACACCACACCCGTCCACCTCCGGGGCGTAGGTTCTCGTCCTTTGCAGCCTCTGGAGCCAGGTACGGACCTGCCCTAGATCACGACCAACGTGGCATAGTAATAGACGACCGGCGCGACGAACAGCAAGCTGTCGATGCGGTCAAACATTCCCCCGTGACCGGGAATGAGAGCACTAAAGTCCTTTACCCCCATCTGGCGCTTGACTATCGATTTGGCCAGATCGCCAAAGGGAGCCGCTGCGGCTGCCAGTGCCCCCAGTATCAGCCCGTGAACCCACGGCAGATCCACCAGCCAATAGCCCAACAGGACCGTGGCTACCAGCCCGCCGATCCAGCCGCCAATGGTGCCCTCCCAGGTTTTTTTGGGGCTTAGGTAGGGGCAGCAAGGATGCCGGCCAATGGCCTTGCCCACAAAGTAGGCCGCGCTGTCGGTGACCCAGGTGATCAGGAACATCAGGATCAGCCAGCGTGTACCAAGGCCCAGGCCAAAGGGGGGTGAAAGATCCCGAAGCTGGACAAAATGACTGATGAGCCAGCCCAACCAGAGGGCTGCCCCAAGGGTCAGCGCCCAACTCTGGGTAGGGTGGCCTTCGGGCGGCCTCAGCAACTGCCAGATGAGGGTAAGGATCACGGAAGCAGCCAACACCAGCCCCAGCAGCTTCAGATCAGGGAAGCGAGCAATGGCGATCAGCAGCCCCATGACCACGGTAGTGGCCTGCAGTGAAGGTCTGTACCCAGCCTCTTTCATCAACTGAAAGAGCTCGTAGGCGGCTCGAACCGAAACCACGAGGAGCGCCACAGCCAGCAGCCAGCCCCCGGCATAGGTCAGGCCAGCCACCAGCGGAATCAACACCGCCGCGCTCAATGCCCGCGTTCGAAGCATAGAATGACACTCCTTGGTAGATCGGTCCTCTAGTCGGCCTCGTTCTGCTGCTCTTCTTCTTGCGGCAGGCCATAGTCACCCTTGATCCCGCCATAGCGTCTGTCTCTCTGCCCGAAAGCCACCAACGCTTCGTAAAGCTTTTCGCGGCCAAAGTCGGGCCAGAAGGTGGGGGTGATATAGTATTCTGTGTAGGCCGACTGCCAGAGCATAAAGCCACTGGTACGTAGTTCGCCCCCGGTGCGGATGATCAGGTCAGGATCGGGCTGTCCAGCGGTGTACATATAGCTGGAGAGGAGCTCCTCGTTCACCTCGTCAGCCGGGATGCCTTCGCGGACGATCTGCTGTACCGCATGCACGATCTCGGTTCGCCCCCCATAGTCAAAGGCGACGTTGAGGATGATACGGTCGTTGTCTTTGGTCATTTCGATGGCATCCAACACCTGGCTTTGGAGCCGTCTGGGCAATCGTTCCATCCGCCCGATGTGACGCAACTGGACTCCTTGCTCGTGCAATTCTTGTAGCTCTCGCCGGATCATCCGTTCTAGGATGCGAAGCAGCCCCATGACCTCTCTTTCTGGCCTTCGCCAATTCTCCGTCGAGAAGGCCCAGATGGTCAAGGTCTCGATCCCGAATTCCACGCTGGCCTCCAGGATGGGGCGCAGGTTCTCGGTCCCGGCTCGGTGGCCAGCCAGGCGGGGCAAGCCCCGAGCCTGGGCCCACCGACCGTTGCCATCCATAATGATCGCCACATGTCGGGGTACGGTTTCCAGTTTTTTTTCTTCCATCCTCTACCTTCGCTCTCTTGAAGGTGGTGGCACCTAAAAGAAAAAGGGATTGAGGTGACCTCGAGATGACCTCCTCAACCCCATGCCTGTGTACATACCATCCGGCGGAGCTATCTGATCTCGGGCTAGGCTGAGCGAGGCGGCGAACCGAGGGTTAGCCCTGACCACGTGCCCTACCGCTAGATCTCCATGAGTTCTTCTTCTTTGCGTTTGCCGATCTCGTCGATCTGCTGGACAAACTCATCCGTCAGATCCTGCACGTCGTCCTTGCCACGGTAAAAGTCGTCTTCGGAGATCATCTTTTCTTTTTCAAATTCCTTCAGATCTTGCAGGGCATCGCGCCTCAGATTGCGTATGGCGATCCTGCCCTCCTCCACGCGGCGGGATACCAGCCTGGCCAACTCCCGTCGTCGTTCTTCGGTGAGGCGAGGAACATTGAGTCGGATCAGCTTGCCGTCGTTCATCGGGGTCAATCCCAGGTCGGACTTGAGGATAGCTCGCTCGATGTCGACCAAAGCTGATGGATCCCAGGGCTTGATCACCAATAACCGGGGTTCCGGAGCGGCGATACTCGCCATCTGGTTGAGGGGTGTCAGGGTGCCATAGTATTCCACCGGCAGCTTTTCCACCAGCGCCGGTGACGCCCGGCCCGTGCGGATGCCCATGAGGTCATCCTGCAATGCCTCTATTGATCTGTCCATCCGTTCCCGCAGTTCTTGCAGTACTTCGTCTATCATCGCCTATTCCTTCCCGTCCGCTGCTTGGATTGGGGCAGACCCCAACTCGCAAGCCAAACATCGAACCTAGAAGTAGCAAAAAACCTCTGCCGGCAGAGCCTCAATGGCTGATGATGGTTCCGACCGGCTGACCCAGGATCGCCTTCTGCAGCGATTCGGGTTGCCAGAGGTTCAGCACCACGATAGGAAGATCGTTATCCATGCAGAGCGAGATCGCAGTCGAATCGAGGACCTTGATGCCCATGTTCAGGGCATCGATGTAGGTCAGGTGACTGAAACGCTCGGCCTGTGGATTCACCAACGGGTCTTCGGCGTACACTCCATCGACCTTGGTGGCCTTGATCAGCAGATCAGCGTCGATCTCCATGGCCCGCAGAGCCGCCGCCGTGTCCGTAGTAAAGTAGGGATTGCCCGTGCCCGCACCAAGGATCATCACCCGCCCTTTTTCCAGGTGACGGATGGCTCGAAGTCGGATGTAGGGTTCGGCCAGGGCCCGCATCTCGATGGCCGTCTGCACCCTGGGAACAAGGCCGATCCGCTCCAAGGCATCGGCCAGGGCCAGGGCGTTGATCACCGTGGCCAACATGCCCATGTGGTCGGCCGTTGCCCGTTCCATGCCATGCTGCAGGCCGATCTGTCCTCGCCAGATATTGCCGGCTCCCAGCACGATGGCGATCTCCACGTCGAGGTCTTTGATCTGACTGATTTGGGACGCAACCTGGGTGGCCCTGTCTGGATCAATACCGAAACCCTGGGGACCGGCCAGAGCCTCTCCACCAAGTTTGAGCAGAACCCGCCTGTAGCTGATCGTGCTCACTGCCCTCTCCTTACCCTAAGCCTCCACCTGGAAAAAATCGGTGGCCTATTCGCCACCGATTTCGAGTCGTGCAAAGCGTCGCACCACAATGTTCTCGCCTAGCTTTGCGTTCTTTTCCTGAACCAACTCTTTCACACTCAGGGCTGTGTCCTTGATAAAGGCTTGCTCCATGAGGCAGGTTTCCTCGTAAAACTTTTTGAGTTTGCCTTCTACGATCCGCTCTATGATTGCGTCCGGCTTGCCCGAATCCTGCATCTCTGCCCGGACCTTCTCTTTTTCCTTTTCCAGCACCTCAGCCGGGATATCCTCCGCGGTCAAGTACAGCGGCTTGGCTGCTACGACCTGCATGGCCAGGTCGTGGGCCAGCGCCTGAAAGTCGTCTGTCCGGGCCACAAAGTCGGTTTCGCAGTTCACCTCGATCAGGGCACCAACCTTGCTGCCGGCATGGATATAGGAGCCGATGACTCCCTCGTCGGCCTCGCGATCGGAGCGCTTGGCCGCTGCGGCTGCGCCCTTCTCTCGGAGATAGGCCACCGCCTTCTCCAAGTCACCATTGCTCGCTTCCAGGGCTTCCTTGCAGTCCAGGACCCCGGCTCCAGTTTCCTGGCGAAGTTCCTTGATCTGTTGCGTTGTGATGGCTGCCACGCTTCCTGTCCTCCCTAGTCTTCAGCGGCTGCGTCTTCAGTCGCAGCGCCTTCTTCAAAATCAAACTCACCCGAGCGCAATTTGGCCAGAGTCGCCGCTCCCAAGTACCTCTCGTCCTCTGCCCCTTCTTCATCAGCCTGCAGGGCCTGCCGGATCTGCAGTCCTTCGTTGACTGCATCGGCCATGTGATTGACGATCAACTTGATGGCGCGGATGGCATCGTCGTTGGAAGGGATAATCAGATCGATGGGATC
>JASFHU010000165.1:0-7931 GCA_050123055.1 Anaerolineae bacterium | reverse complement strand
CATCGACCAGCACCACCGCTTTGCCGTCCTGGGCCATGACCACGGCCAGGTTGGAGATCATGGTGCTCTTGCCCTCCAGCGCGCCCGGGCTGGTGACCATGATTTTGTGCAGCGGCCGGTCGGGCGACGAGAAGCGCAGGTTGGTGCGGAGCGTCCGGTACGCCTCCGAGATCTGCGACTTGGGCTCCAACGTGGTGACCAGTTTCATCGGCCTGCGGTCGCCGGGGATCCGGCTGATGACACCCAGGGTGGTCAAGCCGGTCGCCTTTTCCAGGTCCTCGCTCGTCCTGAGGGTCTCGTCCAGATACTCGATGAGGAAGGCAGCGCCCACGGCCAGCACCATGCCGATGGCCGCCGCCAGGGCGACCTGCATCAGCCACTGGGGCCCCACCGGGTTTGTCGGCACCGGTGCCTCCTCGATCACCGTCAGGACGTTGACGCCGGTCTCGCCCAGCAGCAACTGGTACTGGGCAAAAGTCGCCTGCCAGTTGCCAACCTGCTGTTCCAGGGCACTGATCCGGCTCCGGGTATCCTGGATCTGGCGGGCGCTGAAGGCAGTGCTCAGTTCCGCCTCCAACTCGGCGATCTCTGCCTGGGCGGCCTGGATCTTGGGCGGCAGGGTGCCTACCTGCTCCTGGACGAACTGCCGGTAGCTGTCCCGCGGCCTGGATTTTTCGACCGTGATCATCAGTTGCCGGGCGATCTCGTCGGCGATCAGCTTTGCCCGCTCGGGATCGGTGTCGGTGACGCGTATTTCCATGAGCTGGGTTCCGGCGACGAGGCTGACACTGATCTGCCCTCGCAGGCGGCGCCATTGGTCCTCGAAGCCCAGTGCCGCGGCCGTCGCCTTGAGGATCGGCTCGCGCCGGACCAACTCTGAGTAGGTCTGGGCCAGCCACTCGCTGGTATAAAACTCGGAATAGTCGGGGGCAACCTGCTGGATGGTCTGGCCGATCATGAGCGTGGTCGAGGTGTTATAGATATCGGGCTGGTCCTTGACGACCAGCCAACTGGAGACCGCCGCAACCAGGGTGGCCAGGACGATCAGCCACCACCACTTCCACAGGGTTGCCCAAATCTGACGCAATTCCATGAACCTTCTTCTCCCTAGGCTGGCTGTGGCTCACCGCTTGGCGGCATCTCCCGCGCCCAGCCCGAATCCTGGCCCGGCCTGCAACTCCGAGCCATCACCAAACTATCTGTCCTTCCCCGGCTATTTGACCCAGACCGGATCCCAATCGTTATAGTCGCTCTCCAGCAACAGGCGCTGCCCGCTGCCATCGGCGTTCATGATCCAGAGCTGCTTGCGCCCGGAACCCCGGTTGGACCAGAAGACAATCTGCCTGCCATCGGGCGACCAACTGGGGTGCTTGTCCCATTCCCACTCGTTGACGGTCAGTTGGACCATGCCCTGGCCGTCTGTGCCCACCACATAGATGTCGTCGTTTCCAGCCTCGGTCGAGACAAAGGCCAGCCGGTCGCCGAGCGGCGACCAGGCAGGGTCGTAGCTCATACCGGTATTAAAGGTCACCTGCCGCGAGTCTGAATACTCCCGGGAATAGATATAGATCTGGGGCACACGCCGCTCGTCGTTCTGGACGTAGGCAAAGGACTGCTCGTCGGGCGACAGGATCTCCGAGCGTTTTGCCAGGTCGTGGGGCCATTGTGATGTCACCCACCCCAGGCGCCCGGTGCCGGGATCGAGCACGTACACCCCCGGCTCCCCCGACCGGTCAGAGAGGAACAGGATCTTGCCGGCCAGGATCTGGGGCAGGGGAGGCACCGTCGGCTGGGGTGTGGTGGTGGGTACTGGAGTCACGGTCGTCAGATCGAACCAGACAACGGCCGGCGTGGCCGTGGGCCGGGGCGTCGAGGTGACGGTGATCAGCGGTTGGCGCGGAGGCGTCGGCGTGCCGGTGAGGATGATATGGGCCGTAGCCACAGCCTGCTGGTGGATGGCCGTGGCGCGGTTCATCGGCGTGGGCGTGTTGGTGACTACAAAGTAGCTTGGCGTTGGAGTGGCGACGAACTCGGGCGTCGCCGTGGCGGTGCCGGTCGTCGTGGCCCAGGCCGTCTCGCGGAGGGCGATGGCCGCCGCCGTCACGACGTTCTCTGGCGTGGGCGTGCTGGTGATGACGACCCACTCTGGCGTGTTGGTCGGCGTGGGCGTGTGCGTTGGCGTCGGCGTGTTGGTCGGCGGCGGTGAGCCGGTTGGGATGGGCGTCTCTGGTGACGGCCCGACGTTCAGCAACAACCGCGGGCGCCGTTCCTGGGTCGCCGGCCCGTAGCCACTGTCCCAGGCGAACACACTGTTCTGCCCGGCGAGGGGTCCGTCGATCCGAAAAGAGAGCCCATAATGCTCGTCGAGCAGGCGCTGCTCCAGGTCCTGCAACTGCTCTCGCGACAGCTCAAAGGCATTGGTCTGGCCGGCGGCCAGGTCTTCCACGCCCAAGGCTGGGGGCAAGGTCCACTGGACGTCGGCATTGTGAATGTCCTGGTAGGTATGACGGCTCCACCCGTCATCGATCTCGCGCTCCAGAACGCGCATTTCCCACACCCCAGAGCCGCCCAGGCGGCGCGCATCGAGGCCACTGATCTCCAGCACGGCGCCATAGATGGTCGCCCCCCTGGGCACAGACGAGAGGTCAAACTGCAACATGCCATGGAAGATAACGTCCCCAAAGACGCCGGCATAGAGGAACGAGTCGCCCAGGTGATTGCCCCGCGATTCGTCGCTGGACACCCAGCCGACCGCACCCGCCCCGGGTGACAGGCTGTAGATCGTGCCGCCGGGGTAGGGCGTAGGGCTGGCGGTGGATCCCTGCAAGCCAAGGGTGGGTGACGGCCCAGGCTCCGTCGGGAGGGGGGACTGTGTCGGAGTCGGGCTGCTGGTGGGCGTTGGCGTCGGGCTGACCTGGGCGGCAGCCTCTGACGGCGCGGTACGATCCCAGAATACGAGAGCGAAGGAGGTGATCACAGCCGCAGCCACCAGGATGGCCGCAACCCAGAGAAACACCGCCATCCAACGGGGGACAGGCGCGTGTGTGCGAACAGCCTCCTCCCCAGGCTCTTCGCTGGCCTCAGGCGGCAGAGCCTGGGTCGAGTTTGCCGGCTCGCGGTAGTAGACGCAGGCTCGGTGAACCGCCTCCAGGCAGAACAGATTCTGTTTGCCCGGCGCTATCTCGGCCGCGGGCCGCTGGGCATAGCAACGATGCTCCGTCGCCGGTGTGGCGCGGCGCGTCTCTCGATCGGTTTTATTTCCCAACCAGGGACACAGGTCAGGGGGCAACGAAAATACCTACCTCTCTGAGGATTCGTGACCACGGTCCAATGCATGGCCGCAGCCCCTGCCGCGACCACAACAGCGACGGCCGCAGCAGAGAGCGCGGTAGCAGTCCAAGTTGATTCCCCGCGAGATTGTCCAACCCAGATGCTGAATGGGGTGCAGGAAGGCTCCGGTCCAAGCTTGGTTACACCCCGTTACACCATACCACAGAGACGAAGAAAAGGCAAATCTGCTATACACCGGTGACAATCAAGGGCTTCCGGGACGAGTGGCCCGTCCACTCCTCCAGGTCAGGGGTTCCCGCGGCGCATTGTCTCTGGCAGCAGACGTTGATAAACCTTGTCCCAGGCGCCATAGATGCGGCGCCAGTCATAACGCTCCTCGGCCCAACGGCGTCCGGCAGCCCGCAAGCGGCCAGCGACCTCTTGCTCGGTCAATACCTGAACCACGGCCGAGGCAAAGTCGTGGGGCGAGTCGGCAATGAGGATGCTCTCCCCATCCCGGAACTCGATGCCCTCCGCCCCGATGGTGGTCGATACCACCGGCAAGCCCCAGCACCAGGCATCGACGATCTTGACCCGCATGCCGCCAGCGGCACGAAGTGGCACCACAAAGACCGCCGTTTCGGCCAGGTAGGGCGCCAGATCGGGCACATAGCCCAGAATCTCGACATTGGGCTCCTTGTCAAGGTCCCGAATCGCCTGCGGCGGCCGCTTGCCGATACAGGTCAGGCGTGCGTGGGGCGCCTGGCGCTGCACCTGGGGCCAGACGTTCTCCCAGAACCAGGTAAAGCCCTCGACGTTGGGCGGCCAGTACATCGTGCCCAGGTAGGTCACACGGTCCGGCGCGGCAGCCGGTGTCACCGGCTGCACCTCCTCAGTGTCAATACAGATGGGGATCACGCTGGTTCGCTCGGCCTGCGCTTCATCCCCCATCCGGGCCAGCAATGTCTGCCGATCCTGGCTGGTGACAAAGGTGACGTGGTCAAAGCGGCGGCACACGGCCGCCTCATAACGGCCAAAAGCCCTGGCCTCGCGCCGCAGGAAAACACGCTTCCACGGGCTCGGCTCGTGGTGGGCAAGGCGTTCTACAAGCTGGAAGGTGGCATTGTGCTGGTCCAACAGGCGCCGGATACCGGTCTCCTGACCCAACAACCCGTACTGGGCCATGGGGATCTGGTCGGCGTGGACAGCGTCGAAGCGGCCAGTCGCCAGGAGATCCTGCACCTGGCGGCTCATGTCTTCAATCTCCTCGCGGGCGATGATGGCCGGGCGGCCAGTCATCAGGCCAACCAGCAAAGCGCGGGCATCGCGGGCTCTCGAGCGCTGCATGGGCACGGTGTGGACCTGCTCCAAAAAACCTTCCAGGTGGGCGATATCCTCCGGCCGGTCGTCGTCACGTACAAAGGTGAGCAAGGTCACCTGGTGGCTGCGAGCCAGGTGGCGCAGCACATAGTAGGCGCGGATCTTGGCACCGGTGACCAGGGGGTAGGGCAACAACTCGCTTAGAAAGAGAATGCGGGCCAAGGCATTACCCCCGCTGGAACCACTGCCGCGCCGCTGCCTGAATTACCGGGGTAGAGGGCACCTCGACCAGGTTGCGAAGGGCAACAGTGCCGGAGATCAATTCCCCTCCAGCTTGATCATCGCCGGGAACGTCCGCAACAGGGTGACAGTATCCAGCAGGAAACTGGCATGTTTGACGTAGTAGAGATCGTAGGCTAGCTTGAGGCGAGCATCATCTACCGAGTTGCCGTAGCGAACGTGGATCTGAGCCCAGCCGGTGATCCCGGGGCGAACGGAGTGACGGGCACGGAAGATAGGCAGCGCACCGGAGATCTGCCCCACGAATTGCGGGCGCTCGGGGCGCGGCCCCACGACGCTCATCTCGCCCCGAAGTACGTTGATCACCTGCGGAAGTTCATCAAGGTGGGTCCGCCGCAGCCAGCGGCCCACGGGCGTTGTCCGCGGATCGCCCTCAGCCGCCCAGACCGCTCCGTTCTCCGCTTCGGCTTCGGGCACCATAGTGCGGAATTTGATCAACACAAAGGGCTCTCCGCCGCGCCCCACACGCTGCTGGCGGTAGAAGAGGGGGCCTGGAGAGGTGAGCGCGTTGCCCAAGGCGATGAAAGGGACCAACAGGACCATCCCCAAAAGGCTCACCAGGGCCAGACCCAGGTCTATGATCCGCTTGGCGACGTGGAAGAGCCGCCGGCCGGCACTATCGTCGGCATTGGCGATCAGGCCAAGATCCCGCACGGCGTAGGCCACCGGCAGCCGGCTGGTCAGCCGCTCATAGGCGAGCGACAGGGGCACTACGGGCACCCCGATCTCCTGGCAATCCAAAAGGGCTTCCTGCAAGTCTGGAGTGAGATCGGCCCCCTCGGCCACCAGGATCTCGTCTACATTTGAAGTGCGGACAAAGCGCATCAGCGAAAGGGCAGGATCGAGTGTCTGGTCTGCGCCTACCGGTAGGCGGTCCACCTGGCCGGCGATCTGGTAGCCGGTGCCCCGAAAAGGATTGGGCCGCTCGGACCGGGCCGCGGCCTGGAGCTCATCCACCACCCACTGCGCTGTCGCACCCCGCCCCACGATGAGGGCTCGCCGCTGAAAGCCTGGCTGGAAAAAGAACCGGGCATAGATCACACGCCACAGGACCACACCTAGCACCACAAAGACGACAAAGAAGGCAAAAAAGATCCGCCGGCTCAGGGGGGGAGTGAACCAGGGGATCAACAGATAGACGACACTGGCCACGAGGGCGGCAACCCCACTGCTGGCCAGGCTATTGGTCGCGCTGGCAGCCCGGACCGGATTGTAAATATCGAGGGCAGAGCCGACGATAAGCCAGACCAGGGTGAGCATCACAAACCATTTGGCATTGGCCAATAGGTTAAAAGGCGCCGGCTCGAAATCAACCCAAAGCGCCGTGGCCAGGATCAGGGCGCCATTCACGAGCAACAGGTCCACCAGGATCAGTATGCTGCGTCGCTCGGCCAGCGTCATGGCCCGGACGCGCTTGAAGCGCTGAACCCGTTCGATCGATTTGGCGGCCCAGTCTGACTCCAGCGGGCGCTCCGCCTGTTTTGTGCTCATCCAGACATACCTCCTACGCAACTTGCGCTGTCACATTGGCCATGAAGACCCTTCCTCGACCCGCAGCCCCACTCTAGCCAGCCAGTCTACGGGCCAGGGCACTCCCTCCCGGTTGATGACAACAAAGCATCATATATCGCCTGGCCCAAGTCTAATCGAGACGAGGGCCATCGGCTCTATTGCATAGGCGCTCAATTATCGCTAGAGTGAAGAGGACTGCTAGCAATATCTCATTGTAGGTGCCCGGTGTTCCAGGGAGGTCACAGTTCGCCTACGATTTGTTCCAAAAGTGTTCCAGTTCCAGACAGGCAGGAGGACCAACGTGACAAACGGGTCAAAGTGTGTCACAATAGAAGCCCGAACGCAACTCGATCTTGTCAATGGCCTGAATCCTGAACGGAAGGAGCTGGATCATGACCTTGAACCAGGAAACAGCGATGGAAACCCTGGTACTGGAAAGAAAAGGCCCCGTGGCCTGGGTGTGGCTGAACCGGCGCCGCCAACTGAACGCCCTCAACGAGCCCATGCTGGCCGAGCTGGACCGTACCTTTGACGCCTTGGGCCGGGACGAGGCAGTGCGGGCCATTGTCCTGGCCGCACGCGGCTTTGCTTTCAGCGCCGGCTTTGACGTGGCCTGGATGGCAGGCCAGGACGCCGAGACCGTCGCCCGGGGCTTGCCGGCCGTGGAGGCCCCATACGATACCATCGAAACCTGCGCCAAGCCGGTGATCGCCGCCGTCCAGGCCACGGCCATGGGCGGCGGTCTGCTCCTGACCCTGGTGGCCGACTTTTGCCTGGCCGCCGAGGGGGCCATCTTTGGCGCCCCCGAGGTCAAGCTCGGTATCTTTCCCAACCTGAGATTCGTGCCCCGCCTGGAGCGTGTCGTCGGCCTGCGGGCCGCCAAACGCCTGGTCATCGGCGGCGAGCCGGTGGATGCCGCCGAAGCCCTGGCCATGGGCCTGGTGGACCGCGTGCTGCCCTCAGACAGCCTCCAGGCCGGGGCCCAGGCCCTGGCCCAGCAGTTGGCCGCCCTGCCCCAGGCCGCCGTGCAGGCGGCCAAGGGCGCCTTTGTCGCCAGCCAGGGTCCAGACTTTGTCGCCTGGGAGCGGGACCAGTTCGCCGCCTGCTGGGCCCTCCCCGAGCGGGCAGCGGCCATGCAGGCCTTTCTGGACCGGCGGCAAAGGCGGACCAGGGGCAGCGGCGCAGGCTGAGCCCTCGTTTCCGCCACGCGCGCTGTAACCTTTGCCCAGTTTGCGCATCCCATTTATAATCGGGGGACTGCTGGCGGCCAGGGATCGCGCGCCCGCGGCATTGACTCGGCGCAACCAGGCCCGGCAGATCTGGCAGTCACATTCCATACGAGGAGCAGTACATGAAGCGGAAAACAGTCGTATATGCGGCAACAGCCATCCTGTTGCTGGCCCTTGCCCTGGCAGCCTGTGGTTCCTACGTCGGCGAGGGCGACACCACCACCGAGAGCGGCTTGCAGCACATCGTCATCGAAGAGGGGAATGGCCCTTCCCCCCAGGCCGGCGAGATCGTCAGCGTTC
>JASFHU010000164.1:0-7941 GCA_050123055.1 Anaerolineae bacterium | reverse complement strand
TGGCGCTGGATGCTGGCTCGCGCTTTGCAATCCGTGAGGGCGGCCGCACGGTTGGTTCGGGCGTCATCACCAAGATACTGGAATAGAGTAACTCATGGCCAAGAAAGCAGTTCGTATCATCACCACCCTTGCCTGTACCGAGTGCAAGGAACGGAATTACACATCAGAGAAGAACCGGCGCAACGATCCGAGCCGTATGGAACTGAACAAATACTGCCCGCGTTGCCGGACACATACGTTGCATCGGGAGACGAAATAGCAGATAGCCAACAGCTAATCCCGATTAGTTGTTGGCCTACACAGGCCAGTAGCTCAATTTGGCAGAGCAACGGTCTCCAAAACCGTAGGTTGCGGGTTCAATTCCTGCCTGGCCTGCCTGGTACGAGGAGGACACCGTCTCATGAAGTGTATGATGGGGCGGTGTCCTCAAGTGTAGGAAACAGGGTCAAAGGAGCGAGTTCTGTGGCAAAATCGGCGACCGAGAAGAAAAGTGGGGATAACGCAATCGTTCGTTATTTCCGGGAAACCTGGTACGAGCTGAGAAGGGTCTCATGGCCAACTCGGTCTGAGGCGGCCAACCTGACGCTGATCGTCATCGCCGTGACCACATTCCTGGCCATTGTATTGGGTCTCATGGATTGGATCTTCTCTGCGGCCTTTGGCTTGTTCCTATAGGCGATGTGAGCGGATGGAAGAGGAACGTATCGAGTTAGCGGAGCTTGTAGCAACTGAATCTGAGGATGTCCAGGAGGATAGCGAGGAGATCGAGCTGGAGCCAGAAGATCGGGCCAGGCAGCTCTTTGCATCTTATTTGGAACCAGCCAAGGATGAGCCGGAGCCGGATGAAGAGCAGGAACAAGGGCAGTTGCCGGCTGATGAGCTAGTGCAGGGTCTCGTCGCAGACGATGTATTGCCAGATGATACCTCGCCGGACGATGCCCCGCGGGACGAGGTTCTCGAAGCCGAGCCTGTTGGAGATGGCTCTGAGGATGATACCTCGCCAGACGAGGAAGGCTCTACCGAGGGTGAGCCTGAGGAAGGCGGACGGAATTGGTTCGTGATCCACAGCTACTCGGGCTACGAGAACAAGGTCAAAAAGAACCTGGAGCATCGTATCGAGTCGCTGGGCATGCAGAACAAGATCTTTGAGGTCGTGGTGCCCACGGAAGAGGAGATCGAACTCAAAGACGGGCAGCGGCGAACGGTGGAACGGAGGATCTTCCCGGGCTATATCCTGGTCGACATGCTCATGGACGAGGATTCGTGGTACGTCGTCCGCAACACGCCAGGAGTCACTGGCTTTGTAGGCTCGATCCGAAGGCCAACCCCCTTGCGCCAACGGGATGTGGATCGGATCTTGAAGCGGATGCGCGCCGAGACGCCGCGAGTCAAAGTCACATTCTTGCCCGGTCAGAAAGTTCGCATAGCCGATGGCCCCTTTGAGGATTTTGTGGGGGCGGTGGACGAGATCTATCCCGACAAGGGAAAAGTGCGGATCCTGGTTTCTTTCTTTGGCCGGGAGACTCCCGTGGAACTCGACTTCTTGCAGGTAGAAAAGATATAAACCCGGTTTGGATGTGGAGGTTGAATGGCAAAGAAGGTAAAAGCTATTGTAAAGCTGGCGATTCCCGCAGGTAAAGCTACACCTGCGCCACCCGTGGGCCCGGCCCTGGGCCAACACGGGATCAATATTATGGCCTTCTGCAAGGACTACAATGCCCGAACGGCGCACCAGGCAGGCAGCATTATTCCGGCAGAGATTACCGTCTTTCAGGATAACTCGTTCCGATTTATTCTCAAGACACCGCCGGCCACTGACTTGCTCAAGAAGGCCGCCGGCATCTCCAAGGGAGCTTCGGAAGTGGCTCTGGAGACGGCGGGTACCGTGACCCAGCAACAGGTGCGGGAGATAGCTGAACAAAAGATGAAAGACCTGAATGCCTACGATGTTGAGAGTGCCATGCGCATGATCGAAGGCACCGCTCGTAGCATGGGGATACAAGTTCTAGACTAGCGAGATCGGGCTCCGTAGAACGCGGTAAGCCCGGCGTGGGAGGGGGATCATCATCCCCCACTAACACCACAGAGGAGAGAAATCATGCCAAAGCGCGGAAAAAACTACAAACAGGCAGCCAGCCTCGTGGAGCCAGGGCATCTCTATTCGCCTGAGGAGGCGCTCGACCTGGCCAAAAAGACAAACTATACCAGCTTCGACTCCACGGTCGAAGTCCACCTACGGACAGGTCTGGACCCCAGGCACGCTGACCAGCAGGTTCGAGGTGTCGTGTTGCTGCCCAAGGGTACGGGCAAGACCGTCCGTATCCTCGTCTTTGCTGAGGGCGAAGCGGACAAGTTTGCTCGTGAGGCTGGGGCGGACTATGTGGGTAGCGACGATCTGGTCGCCGAAATCCAGAAGGGTTGGCTTGAATTCGATATCGCCATTGCCACGCCACCGATGATGCGTAAGGTGGGGCGCCTGGGCCGCGTGTTGGGCCCCCGGGGGTTGATGCCCAGCCCCAAGGCTGGCACCATTGTTGGCGAAGATGACCTGGAGCGCGTGATCCGGGAGGCGCGGCAGGGGCGGGTGGAATATCGTGTCGACAAGACGGCCAACATCCATGTGCCCATTGGCAAGGTCAGTTTCTCCGCCGAGGACCTGACGGAGAATATGGCGACCGTAATGGAGGCCATTGTCAAGGCCCGGCCCGCGGCATCCAAGGGTACCTACATCCGCAAGGTCACCGTTTGCAACACCATGGGACCTGCCATCCGGGTGGATCCGGCGGCGGCAACGGCGATGAGTACGGCATAGGCGCTGCGGACAGCATAGGCGCTGCGGACAGCGCGGGGCACCTTGGATTGGTGCATTTACAAACGAATCATGCCCGAGACAGCAGGTGCGCGGTCACAAACTGTGACCAGGCGCTTAATGGGATAGCCTGCCGAGGCAAGGTAACTCGAAACCAGGGAACTTGGTATCAAGCCTTTGCGTCGGTGGCGCAGGGGCTTTTTTGATTCCAGCAGAACGTAAGGTCCAAAGAGAGGGAGGTGAGGCAGGTTGGCAATTAGCAGAGAACAGAAGGAAAAGATGGTGGCGGACTATGTGGAAAAGATGTCTCGCAGCCAGGCACTGATCCTCGCAGACTATCGCGGGCTAACGGTGTCCCACATGACCGATCTACGCCGCAAGCTGCGTGAAGCGGATGGCCAATTTCAGGTGGTCAAGAACAGTTTGCTCAGGCTGGCGCTTGAACAGTCTGGTCTCCCGGTCCCGGAACAGGTGATGGAGGGTCCTGTGGCGGTGGGCTACTGTTTCGACGAGGCACCACCGGTTGCCAAGACGTTCATGGACTTTGCCAAGGAATCGGACATCCTAAAGATCAAAGGAGCGATCCTTGGCTCCAACATCCTTGACGTGGAGGGCGTCAAGGGCTTGGCGGATCTCCCGCCGCGCGAGGTGTTGTTGGCCCAGTTGCTGGGCGCTGTGCAAGGGCCGATGAGCAGTCTGGCGAGCACGCTTGCTGCTCCGATGCGCGAGTTGGTGCAGGTCTTGCAGGCAAGGGCAGAGCAAGGCACGGATGGAGAACAGCCGGCCGAAGCAGCAGCCTGATTATCGTAGAACTTGAGGTTGAACGGACATAACGAAAATTGAGGAGGAAATGAACTCATGTCTGAGAAACTGGAAAAACTGGTGGAAATGCTCGACGAGCTGACGCTATTGGAAGCGGCCGATCTGTCCAAGATGCTCCAGGACAAGTGGGGCGTCTCGGCGGCGGCCCCCGTGGCCATGGCCGGGGTGCCGATGGCTGCCGGAGCCGAGGTGGTCGAGGAGGAAGAGGAAAAGACCGAGTTTGACGTGCTCTTGAAAGAGATCGGCCCCAAGAAGATCCAGGTCATCAAGGCCGTGCGCACCTTCCGTGCCGACCTGGGCCTGAAGGAGGCCAAGGAATTGGTGGACAGCGCCCCGACCAAGGTTCTCGAAAGCGCGCCCAAAGAGCAGGCCGAGTCGGCAGCCAACGCGCTGAAGGAGCAGGACGCGGTCGTCGAGGTCGTCTAGTCTTGATGGACAACGCCCCAAACCACCATCGAGTGGTGGGGGTGAGGTGGCAAACTTGCTCAGACAAGCAAGAACCCCCGGCGAAAGCCGGGGGTTTTGTGTTGGGAAGTATGCTGTTCCTTCCGTCGCCGCGCCAAATCGGACGCATCCGACAAAAACCTACTCTATTCCCCTCTACCGAAAGACCTCCTGCAGCAACTGATCGTCCCGGTCAAAGACACGCACCTGGATGGGCGGGGGTCCTGGCAGATAGTGGGTCGCGCAGCCGAAGCAGGGATCGTAGGCCCGGAAGGCCATCTCGATCTGGTTAAGAACCGCATCGCTCAGTTCCTGACCGGCCTTGATCAGCCCCTGCGCTGCCTTTTTGATCGACATGTCAATGGCCGCATAGTTGTTAGTCGTACCCACTATGAGGTTGACCTTGGTGAGCAGTCCCCTCTCGTCGGTGGCATAGTGGTGGGTCAAGGTGCCGCGCGGTGCCTCGACGATGCCTATCCCCTCGGTCGGAGTCTCAGTGGGGATTGTGCGCACATTCGTGCCGGTGATCTCGGGGTCCTCGGTCAGCTCCAGCGAGCGCTCGGCGGCGTAGAGCAATTCGATGAGCCGTGCCCAGTGGGTCGCCAGGGTTTGGTGGACCGGCTTGCCACCCAACGTGGCGTAGAAGCGCTCGTACTCAGCTTGGGCCAACGGCGTGGCCATGCCATCGGCGGTGTTGAGCCGGCTGAGCGGGGTGGCGCGATAGACGCCGCTGTCGGCACCGTCGACAAATCCCTTCCAGCCCACCTGCTTGAGGTATGGAAATTTCAGATATGTCCAGGGCTCGACGTGTTCGGCTACCACGTCCAGGTACTGGTCGGGTCCGTACTTGAGAAATTCGTTCCCTTCGGGATCTACGACCCGCACCTGGCCGTCGTAGAAATTGACGTGGTTGTTCTCGTCCACCAACCCCATATAGTAGGTTCGGTGGGTGAAGGCTTCGCTCAGGATCAGGTCCAGGTAGGTCTGGTTCTTGAGGACCACATCTTCGAAGAGCTGGAGCGAGAACTTGGCCGTCTCGATGGACCGCTGGGCAATCTCGGCCAGCCGGTCGCGCTCCTCCTCGGTGATCGGTTTGCTGACGCCGCCTACCAAGGCATTCACCGAATGGATGTAGCGCCCGCCGATGATGGCCGCTGCCTCGTGATTATCCTTCAACAGGCCCATCACTGTGGCACCGATCTCTTCGCCCACCTTTTTGATGACGCCGAGGATATTGCGTTCCGCTTTGGGCGCATCGGGACCGACCACAAAGTCTGGCCCGGCCAGGGCATAGAAGTGGGTGGCGTGATCGGCGACAAAAAAGGTCGCGTACATCAGCTCCCGCAGTTTTTTGGCCGTAGGCGGCGGATCGACGTGATACACGGCATCGCCCGCCTTGGCCGCTGCCATGTGGTGGGCCAAGGGGCAGACACCGCAGATGCGCTGGGTGATGCGCGGCATCTCTTCGACGGGCCGGCCCTCGCAGAACTTTTCAAAACCCCGCAACTCGGGGATGATCATGTAGGCGTTTTCCAGTTCTCCATCGCCGTTCAGGAATAAGTCAATGCGGCCATGGCCCTCCAAGCGGGTGATGGGATCAATGCTTATCTTTTTCATATGCTGTCCTCCGCCACTACCCGTACTTGAGCTCACTCAGGATCGAGTCGGATAGGCTAAAGCGATAATAGGTGCCCACCGGATCGACGATGGTGTCCATGATTCGCTCCACATCCTCCGGCGTTTCGGCATCGATGATGGCCGCGATGGCGCTGAGAAGCTTGGCCCCCTGGTCTTCGACCCCTTCGGGGGGGCCATAGCAGCCCCTGCAGGGCATGTTGGCGTTGATGCAGGGCAGCCCGCAGCCCGAACGGGTGGCCGGACCACAGCAGATGAGACCTTGGACCAGGAAACAATCGTCAGGATTGGCTTCGACCAGATGGGGGCGCGTAAACTCTTTGACCCGGGCGCCAGTGAGTCCCTTCTGGCGGGTGCAGACGTCGCAGTTGGTTTTGCCGTCGGCGCCGATGACTGCGCCGGGCTCGGGAATCTTGCCCTCCAGCAACGCCCCAAACACGGCTCCCACCTGGTCGACTACCGGTGGGCAGCCGGGCATACAATAGTCCACCTCGACCGTCTGAGCCAGGGTCTTGACCCGATCGTAAAAGACCGGCAGGACAATCTCCCCCTCCGGGACCTTGGTTGACGGGCTGGGTCGGGTACCGGCCGAGTCATCCAGCGAGGGCGAGTTGTCATAAACCCGCTCTAGGATCGATTCGGGGTCGTAAAAGTTGGCCAGGCCGGGGATGCCACCCTCGTGGGCGCAAGCCCCAAAGGCCACCATCAGCTTGGATTTGCGGCGCAGCAGCTTGGCGATGTGCTCGTTCTCGCTGTTGCGGACCCCGCCGTTGAAGAAACAGACGTCGATCTCTCCATCGGCCAGGGCTTCGATGTCGCTATACTTAAAGTCCATGATGCAGGGCCAAAAGACAATGTCTACCAGGTCACCGACGACGGCCAACTGCATGCCCAATTCGGTAATGGTGATCTCGCAGCCGCCACAACTGGCCGCCCAGTAGAACGCGAGCTTTGGTTTCGCCATCAGGCCACCTCCTTCTGCGCTGTGAGGTTATTGAGCATCGCGTCCACCTCACCCCGGATGCGGCCCCGGTCCTGGGTTCCGATCTGGACAAAGCGTACACGGCCGCTGCCGATCTGCATGTGGTCGAGCATTCGCCCCAACAACCCCATCTTGCAGGCGCTAACCAGGGTGCCGCGTTGATAGTGGCACTCACCCGGCTGGCAGCCGCAGACCAATACGCCATCGATCCCAGAGCGCAGGGCAAGCAAGGCCATCTCAGGGTCGATGCGCCCGGTACAGGGAATGTGAACGACGCGCACATTGTCGGGATAGCTTTCTAGCAGTCTCACGTCGGCGTCAGCCCTCAGGCACCAGTCGCAGACAAAGGTCACCAGGCGGGGCGTGCCATCTGTTGGCGCTGCAAAGTAGATCTGATCTTTGACCTCCTGGTTGCCCACACCGGGGCGGGAGATGGCACCCAGTGGGCAGGCGGCGACGCATGTGCCACAGCCCATGCACCTGTTGATGTCCACCTGGGATACTCGGTCCATCTGACCGTCCACGACCTTCTCAACCAAGCTGGGTGCCTCATAGGGGCAGGCCATGCCACAGATGCCACAACCCGAACAGAGCGACTCGTCCACCACGACCGTCTCCAGCGGAGAGGTAAAGTCCGCTTCTACGGCCAGTTGTTTGACCGCACCGATGACGTCCGAGATGTGGATCTGCTGCGGGCAGGCCGGGTAGCACAGGTCGCAGCCCGAGCAGAGCCAGGTGGTGGGGCTGGTGAATGCTTCCTCGCGCAAGCCCATCATCACCAGGCGCAGCAAGCGACGGGGGTTGTATTCCGGCTCGACCTTTTGCTGGATCATGCATTTGCTGACACAGGTACCGCAGGAAAAACAAGCCTCCAGGTGTTCACCCCCCGGGATGGCACGGACCTCGTCGGCAAAGGTTTTTTGTGTTCCGCTCCTATGGCTCATTAGCACTTCCTCTCTCTCAAGCCGCAGTTTGGCGATGATTCAGGCAGACCTTCGCTGTGCTCTTATCCTCCCCAAGGCATTTCGGCATAGTCTTCAAAGGCCGTGTCGTGTAGGTGCTTGAAGAGCCTTTCGTGGCCACGCTCCCACTCGGCCAGCATTCGCAGCACTACTTTGGCCTCTCCCTCGGACTTGGCCGCCGCCATCTCGTAGAACTCGGCGAAATCGCGCTCGATCAGGTAGGCCATGCGCAGCACGGGCAGGTCGGGCACCATGGCCTCCAGCACCGTCTGGTCGAGCATCTCCGA
>JASFHU010000163.1:0-8034 GCA_050123055.1 Anaerolineae bacterium | reverse complement strand
TGGACTTGCGCCCTCCAGGTAGAACCGCCCGAGGGCCGTCTGCGCCCTGTCCCGCAGCCACACCGCCGCCAGGTCGCCGTTTCTCACCCGGGCCAGGTGTTGGATCAGGAGGATGTCGCCATCGCCCACCAGGGCATCGGCCAGGGAATCGCCCTCTACCTCCAGCGCATAGACATCCTTGTTATCGCCGACCAGGTCGCGGGGCAGCTCAAGTGTGGCGGCGTGCGGTGAGGAGGAGAGATTCCCGTCGGGGATGGGGATGGGCATGTTGAGGGCGTTGTCAAACTGGGCGCGACCAAAGCTCCGGTCTCATGGGTTGTCAGGACGAGGGACAAAAGGCCAGACCGGCACTCACTCTGTGGTCCGGGCGCGGAGGGCGGTCAGCAGGATGCCCAGGCTCAGGATGAGGATGCCAATCCAGGTCAGAGCGCCCAGCGTCTCGCCCAGGAGGACCAGGCCCAGGACGGCCCCCAGGCTGGGCACGGCCGACATGATCGCTGCGGTGACCGGCGCGCCCACATTCCGCACCGCGATGGCCAGCAGGTTAAAGCCTACCAGGTTCGGCAACATTTGGTAGGCGCCCTGCAGCACGATTTGGCTGGCTGGTGCCTCGGCCAGGTTCGAGGGGAGGAAGAGGTACCAGATGGGAACGTAGAGGATGGCGCTCACCACCGACAAGCTGAGCAGGATCTGGGGCGCCGTCAACTGCCAGAGGCGATTCAGTATGAGATAGATGCTGAAACTCAGCGCCGCAACGAGGAACAGGACCGCACCGATCCAGGCGCCCGAGGCTGCCGATCCGCTGGTATCCACGGCCGCCAGAACGGCACCGGCGATGATCAGGGCCGCCCCGATCACTTGCAGCCGCCGGGGACGCTCCTTCAGCCACAGCCAGCCCAGGGCCAGGGCCATGGCCGGCAGGACGCCGTTCATGAACACCCCGCCATAGGCGGCCGGGGCGAAGGTAAAGGCCGTATAGGAGAGCAGCACGTAGGGAACGCCGGCCAGGACGGCCAGGATCGCGATGCGGTGGACGGGCAGGCCCCGCCAGGCCCGGAAATAGATCACTATGGGCAGGGACACGAGTCCCGAGAGCCCGAAACGCAGCGCTGCGATGTCAAAGATGGTCAGTGTGGATTCCGCGCCTGCTTTGGTGACGACCAGCCAGCCGGACCAGATAAAGACGATGACGATGGCGGACGCGATGCCCAGCGCCGGGTTGGTGGTGCGGGTTTGTGAGTCCAGGCTTTCTATGCTTGTTGAGCCGGTCTTGGTGGCCATAGCTGCCCCTTTGAGCTGGTAGAATTCGTGATTCTATCACGGCTGGGCGCCGCTGGCAACCCAGCCGCAGGGCGCGTCGGTACTGCGGAAGAGGGGCGGCGTCGAAAACATCTGGGCAGAAGATGGTCCAGAGCAGCGGATGGGCTTCCAACCGGAGCGAGGGCAGGTTCGCGTCAGGCAAATGTCTTGCAGCCCAGCTCAGGTTGGTGTACGATGGCATCGTGGGAAAGCCGCCGCAGGTTACGAGGCAGAGGGAAGGAAGGGAAGAGGATGATCGGACTGGTTCTAATGATCGTCGTGTTCGTGGGAATCGTCAGCCTGGGCTTTACGGCCCTGAGCTACTACCACGAAACGCAGCGCATCGAGCAGATGAGGTTCGTAGGCGAACGCATGGGCTTTTCCTACTGGCCCACGGCAGATCACGACCTGCAGGAGCGGCTGGGACCGTTTCACCTGTTCTCGCAGGGACATTCGCGCAAGATCCAGAATGTGATGCGCAGAGAGATCCACGATATCGCGGTGACCCTGTTCGAGTATCGTTACCGGACCAACAGTGGCAAACACACCCGCACCCACCACCAGACGGTGCTGCTGTTTGAGACGCAGCGGTTGCAACTGCCGCTCTTCACCCTGCGCCCAGAGGGGATGTTTCACCGCATCGCCAAAAAGTTCGGCTACCAGGACATCAGCTTTGGGGACCACCCGGTCTTTTCCGAGCACTATTTGCTGCGCGGCCCCCAGGAGGCTCAGATCCGGGAGCTGTTTACCGAGGAGGTGCTGAACTACTACTCGCGGCACGACGACCTGTGTACAGAGGGGGATGGGCAGCGGTTGGTCCTCTACCGGCGAGGCCAGATGGTGGAGCCGGGCTGGTTGGAGGGTTTCCTGGAGCAGGGTCTGGATGTACTTGACCTGTTTATGAAGCGGGAGGGTGTGCTGGGCGCTGTGCCCTTCCTGGATCTGGACCTTGGGGGGGCACGGCCTGGGGCCGCGCAACCAGTCGTCGTGGACCGACCGGTTGCCGTCGTGGAGCCCGGACCGGACGGGACTGTGGACGTGATGCTGGATCAGCTCGAGGTTGAGTGGATGGAATAACGAGTCGCGCTCAGGGCGCGTGATGCGAGCAAGGGGGGCGAGCATGGGTTTCCCCCTACCCCCTAATCAGAGTGCTGCGCAAACCGTGGGGACGATGAACCTTCGTCCCCACGGTTCCGTTTTTCCACTTGACACATGTACCATAATACTTGACATTGGGCCGAAAGTATGGTATCCTATATGTGCAAGTCGCAGATATAGGTGGTTCGAACTGTGAGGGAGGGACTGAGGTCATGCGTGGCAGAGGGCGTCGTTGGCGAGCTGGGCAGTCGGAGGAGGCGTGTCCGCGGCGGATCGATCGTTTTCTGGAACCCTGCCTGTTGCTACTGCTGCACTGCAACGAGGCGCACGGCTACGAGTTACTGGATGGGCTCAAGCCCTTCGGCTTTGAACAGAATCCGGTGGACTTGAGCACGGTGTACCGCATGTTGCGCGGGCTGGAGGAGCGGGAATTCGTTACCTCCTACTGGGATACAGACAGCGGAGGGCCGGCGCGGCGCCTGTATCGCATTACCGAAGAAGGCGACCGCTACCTGGCTTGGTGGGTTGACGATCTCCGGGAGACGGACCAGGTGCTGCACCACTTTCTGGAGACCTATGATTCTCACATGGACGAGCATCTGTAGCGGGTCGCGGTGGGGGCTCTGAGCGCATGAGACGATAGTCTCCAAAAAGAAGCGATGGATCGGGAGGATGGGAACATTGATGACAGAAGCACAAGTACGAAAAGCACTGGAAGGGGTCCAGGACCCCGAACTGCACAAGAGCCTGGTTGAACTGGGTATGGTTCGCCAGGTACAGATCGACGATGGGCAAGTGGCTATCATGCTGGCGCTGACGACGCTGGGCTGTCCGCTGAAGGATCAGATAGTGGGCGATGTGAAGGCGACCGTTGGCGCCCTTGACGGCGTCTCGGGGGTCGAGGTCGAACTGGTCGAGATGACGGACGAGGAAAAGCGCCGCATCGGCATCGGCGTGCCGCAGCAGGACCGGGGCGCCGCCGAGGATCTGAACCAGATCCGGCGCGTCATCGCCGTGATGAGCGGCAAAGGGGGCGTGGGCAAGTCGCTGGTCAGCGGGCTGCTGGCCGTGGCCCTTGGCCGGGAGGGGCACCGGGTTGGAATTCTCGACGCCGACATCACCGGGCCGAGCATTCCCAAGATGTTTTTCCCCGACGGTGCCTCGCTGGGCATGAGTCCCATGGGACCGATTCCGCCACAGAGCCGGCAGGGGATCAAGGTGATGTCGATCAACCTGCTCCTGGAAGAGGAGGACATGGCCGTGATCTGGCGCGGGCCGCTGGTCGGGGGGGCGATCAAGCAGTTCTGGGGCGACATAGTCTGGGGCACGCTGGACTATCTGATCGTGGACCTGCCGCCGGGCACGTCGGATGCCTCGCTGACGGTGATGCAATCGCTACCCCTGTCGGGTATCCTGCTGGTCAGCTCGCCGCAGGGTCTGGCGGGCATGGTGGTGCGCAAGGCGGCGCGCATGGCCGAACAGATGCAGACACCCATGTTGGGCCTGGTCGAAAACATGAGCTATTATGAGTGCCCCGATACGGGCAAGCGGTACGAGATCTTTGGTCCGAGTCACGCCGAGGAAACGGCACGGCGGATCGGCATCCCCTTTCTGGGCAGACTGCCGATCGATCCCGAGATCGCCAGGTTGTGTGACGCCGGGCGCATTGAGGAATACTCGGCTAAGGCGTTCGCGCCGATCGCCAAGGATCTGGCAAAGCGGACACCGGAAGCGCGGCTGTCCAATATCATGCAGATGCATGGCAGTCGCTGAGATCGTTTGGGAAAACAGACTGTAAGGACGCAAGAAAGGAGGTGAGCAATATGCCAGCAGGAGATGGCACTGGGCCGGTGGGAATGGGTCCGAGGACCGGCCGGGGCGCGGGCTACTGTGGTGGCTTTGATGCACCCGGTTGGGCCAACTGGGGTCCCGGCCGAAGGTTCTATGGCCGGGGCGGTCCCGGGATGCGCGGCGGTCGCGGTGGCGGCCGCCGGTGGCAGAGCAGGCCGTATGCCGCCGGAATGCCGCCAAGGGCCCGCTGGGGTTCGCCCCCGGCGTGGGCATACGGCATCCCTGAGCCTCCGTCCCGCGAGCAGGAGATCGAGCTGCTCAAGGGCGAGGCGCAGTGGCTGAAGGAGCAGCTAGACGCGATCAACCAGCGGATGGAATCGCTCGGCCAGGAGTAGCGTAGCCGGGGATGGCGCAGGGGCGGGCCAACGAAAGTGGCAACTCGGTATCCGCCCCCGCTCTCCCCATCGACCCGGAGGTAGATGGTACCTGGGTGTGGATGATTATACCTTTCCATAGGAGAATAGGCAAATGAGAATCGTCGTATCTTCGCAGGGTGGTACGCTGGACGCGCCAGCCAGCCCGGTTTTTGGCCGGTGCCCCACCTTTGTCTTCGTCGACAGTGAAACGATGGCCACCGAGGCGGTGCCCAACCCGGCGATGAGCCAGGGGGGCGGTGCAGGCATCCAGGCCGCCCAGTTTGTGGTGAATCAGGGCGCCGAGACCGTGCTCACCGGAAATCTAGGGCCAAACGCTTTCGACGTGTTGCAGGCCGCCGGTGTGCAGGGTTATCTGGTGAGCGAGGGCACCGTTGGTCAGGCGGTAGCCGCCTTTCAGGCGGGCCAGCTCCAGCCGATGGCCGGAGCCAACGTGGCTGCTCACGCCGGCATGGGGGGCGGTCGCAGGATGGGCCGGAGGCCAGGCGCTCCGCCTGCGGCTCCGGAAAGTTTGGATGCAGCCAGGGATGCGGAACTGGCCGCTTTGCGCGAGACGCTCAAGGGCTTGCGCCAGCAACTGGCCGAGACGATGACCAGGATCGAGAACCTGGAAAAGGAGGCATAGATGCGTATTGCCGTTTCAGCAGACAACAAGAATGGACTGGAGAGCATCGTCAGCCCGCACTTTGGGCGCTGCCCGCACTTTGTGCTGGTCGATCTGGCGGAGCGCGACGTCCAAGACGTCCAGGCGGTGGATAACCCCTACTATGCGCGGCACCAACCGGGGCAGGTCCCGGCCTTTATCAACAGTTTGGGCGCCGACGTGATGCTCACCGGCGGCATGGGAGGACGGGCGATTATGTTCTTCCAGCAGTTCGGCATCGAGGGGGTCACGGGCGCCTATGGCACCGTGCGCCAATCGGTGGAGAGTTACCTGGGCGGCCAGCTCAAGGGGGCCGCTCCCTGCAAGGAAAGCGAGGAGCACGGGCACGGAGACGTTGTGCCGGGCCAGGTGCCGGCCGAAGGTGGGTACGAGAAGGACGAACTGGGCCGGCTGATGGAAGAGGCCGAAATGCTGCGCCAGCAGTTGGATGCGGTGGAAGGCAGGCTTGGGGGCCAGAGTTCGTAGCGAGGAAGGAGGCCGTTGTGGGTCGAGGAAGGGGACAGGGTGGCGGCCGCGGCGGGGGCCGCGGTCAGGGCCAGGGACCGGGTCGCATGGGCGGTGCCAAGGCCGCTGGGCCGGGTGGGAATTGCATCTGTCCTGGCTGCGGCCATAGAATGCCGCACCAGACTGGGAAACCGTGTTATGAGCGCAAGTGCCCCAGGTGTGGTACGGCTATGACGCGCCAATGAGTGAGCCTGCTGCAATGACCGAACAAGGAGAGACGAGCGATCTGGATCGCTGGCTGGCAGCCCTGCAAGCGGCGCTCCTTGAGTACCAACAGACGATCTTTTCGGCCAAGGTACTGTCGGAGGCTCGCCAACCCCAGAACCTGGGCATCATGGACGAGGCGGATGGTTATGGGTTGCAGTTCGGCTCCTGTGGTGATACGATGGAGTTCTTTGTGCGGCTGAATGGGAGGCGGATCGAACAGGTCTCCTTTATGACCGACGGCTGCGGGCCGACGTTGGCCTGTGGTAGCATGGTGACCCAAATGGCGCTGGGCAAGAGCCTGGCCGAGGCTGCCGCCATCGAGGCTGCAGAGGTGATCATTGCCCTGGATGGCCTGCCACCGGAACACGTACACTGCGCTACCCTGGCTGTGAATACCCTTTACGAGGCGCTGGCCGATTGCAGCTCAGATGGCGATGAGGGAGGTGGGTAGGTGGCTTCCCTCGAGCAGGGGCAGCGCGCCACGCCCCAAGCCGCCCAGGTGGCCTGGGCATCCATCGCCGTCAATATCTTTCTCAGCCTGCTGAACCTGGCCATCGCTGTGGCTTCGGGCAGCCTGGCCGTGGCAGCCGAGATGGTCCACAACCTGGTGGACCTGGTGGCCTCGGTGGCGGTACTGGCCGGCGTCAAGATCTCGGATCGGCAGAGCAGGGCCTTTCCCTACGGGCTCTATAAGGTGGAGAATGTGGTGGCTGTCGGGGTGGCGATCCTGATCTTTTTCACCGGCTACGAGATCGCCAAGGAAGCGCTCTTTGCCGAGCCCGAAGCAGCGACGGTCAGCGGCTGGATGCTGGCTGGCGTGGCGCTGTCGGCCCTGGTACCGCTGGCCTTCGGTGTGTACGAGATGCGGGTCGGGCGAGCGCTGAACTCGCCGAGCCTGATGGCCGACGCGGCCGAGTACCGGGTGCACGTCTTTTCGTCGGGCGTGGTCTTGATCGCCTTGATCGGACAGATGATCGGCTTGCCGCTGGACCGCTATGCAGCTCTGGTGATCGTGGTCCTGATCGCCAAAACTGGCTGGGAATTGCTGTCGGATGGCATGCGCGTGCTGTTGGACGCATCGCTCGACGCCGAGACGCTGGAGCAGGTACGGGCCATCGTGGAGACAGACCCGGCGGTGGTCGAGGTGCGATCCCTGGTGGGGCGCAATGCCGGACGCTATCGTTTCCTGGAGGCGGATGTGGCCTTGCGGGTTGATGACCTGGAAAAGGCCCATGCTGTTGGCCAGCGCATCGAGCGGGCCATCCGCGAGCAAGTGCCGCACGTCGAGCGGGTCCTGGTCCACTATGAGCCGCGACTACGCACCCACCTGCGCTATGCGGTGCCCCTGGCCGATGCAGGTGGGCGGGTGAGTGCGCACTTTGGCGAATCGCCCTATTTCGGGCTGGTGACGGTGCGCCTGCGCGGCGGCCAGGACTCGGATGGTCCAGCCGTGGAGCGCCAGGAGATCGTGGCCAATCCCCATAAAGATGTGGAGAAGGCCAAGGGCATCCGGGTGGGTGAGTGGCTGGTAAGTCTCAAGGCCGATGTGGTTCTCCTGCAGGAGGACGTGCAGGGCAAGGGGCCTGCCTATGTGTTCGCCGATGCCGGAGTGGAGACGAGGTTGACCGGAGCATCTACCCTGGTGCAGGCACTCCAGGAACAGATGGCAGAAGAGGGTTGAGTAGAGCAACAGGAAGCAGGTAGCAAAGAACCTGGGGGGAGGTTTAGTACAGTGATCAGGCTGGTGGTTCCCGGCTGGGGCACCCTTGAGCTGGAGCACCTGGTTCTGGACTTGAATGGCACGGTCGCCCTGGATGGTGAGCCGATCGCTGGTGTGGAGCAGCAGGTGGCCCTCCTATCAGCCAGCCTGGTGGTCCACCTGGTGACGGCCGATACCCGCGGCAAGGCGGAGGAGACCAGCCGCTGGCTAGGGTGCCAGCTCGCCCTCATCGAGGCTGGTTGTGAGGCCACCCAGAAGCAGGCGCTGGTGGAACAACTGGGCACGGAACAGGTGGTGGCCATCGGCAATGGGGCGAA
>JASFHU010000162.1:0-8035 GCA_050123055.1 Anaerolineae bacterium | reverse complement strand
TACGTAGGCATCTTGCCGCTGGTGCTGGCACTGGTGGCCATCGTGCCCGCAGCTCGCAGGCCAGACCGCGAGCGGGGCACCCAGGACCGGCGCCAGGTCTGGATCTTTGCCGTGCTGGCGCTGGTGTCGCTTTTGCTCGCCTTTGGCACACCCCTGTACGCGGTTCTATACTATGGCCTGCCCGGCATCAAGCAGTTGCACTCGCCCTTCCGTTGGGTCTTTCCCTACACGGTGAGCATCGCTGTCCTGGCCGGATTCGGCGCCAAGCGGCTGAAGGATCTGCGTCGCGACTATGGGGTCGACAAAGACAGGACGTCGGTGCACCCCAAGGTCTACCGTCCCTGGGTATCGTTGATCACGTGGGGGGCCTTTTGGGGCGGGATCGTCCTGATAGGCGGACTGATCCTGGTCCTGGTTGCACCCGAACGATTCACTCCCCTGGCCGACCGTTTTCTGCTTGCGGTGGAAAAGGCGCAGGAAGCGTTCAGCAACGGGCAGATGCTCCTTTCGTACCAGTGGCGCAACCTGTTGATCTTTGCCCTCATGCTGGCTGCCAGCGGTATCGTCCTGCGCGTCAGTCGTTGTCCCATCTACCTCCGCCTCCCCGGGTCCCGCAGGCCCGGATCTGAGCATCGTCGGGTTCCCCTCTGGCAACTCCTGACCGTCGTCACGGTCGCCCTGGACCTGCTGATCTTTGGGTGGGGATTCAACCCGGCCGCAAACCCTGCCTGGCTCGAGTTCACGCCGCCGTCCATTGGGTTCCTGAAGGAACAGGCTGAGAGTGGCGAGCCCTGGCGGATGACGACCTTCAGGCCCGAGGGGAGCACCAAGACACTGAACCCCAACATCCCCTGGTTCCACGGCCTGGAGGACATCCGCGGCTACGATTCGATCATCCCTGCCCAGTACGTCCGCTACATGAGCGCCATTGAGGGACAGGGCGAGTTGCTCTACAATCAGGTCGCACCGATCTATGGCCTCGAGAACCTCAACTCGCCGTTGCTCGACCTGCTCGGCGTGCGCTACGTGATGACCGAGGGCGAGATCCTCAACCCCGGCTTTGAGTTGGTTTACAAAGACGAGGTCCGCATCTATGAAAACAGGGAGGCCATGCCCCGCGCCTTTGCCCTGCCCAATGCAGAAATCAGCGGCGAGGCCGACCTGCCCGACCGTCTGCGCACCTTCAACCCTCGCGAGATTGTTCTCCTCGATGAGGGTGCGGATCTAACAGAAGGGACCCCACTCCTGAACGGCGATTGGCCCTTGCAGCCAGCGGTTATCGCCGCGTACGCAGCCAATACCCTCTTTGTGGACGTAGAGATGCCCGGACCCGGTTGGTTACTCGTGGCCGACAGCTACTTTCCGGGCTGGAAGGCCTACAGGTCAGAGCTCGATCCCGGTTACCCGAACCCCGATCCCAAGTACGAGCCCGCCGGCGAGCAGGAACTGGCGATCGCCCGCGCCGACGGCAACTTTCGCGCCGTCTTTCTGCCAGAGGGGGCGCACCGGGTTCGCTTCAAGTATACGCCGATGAGCTTCAAGCTGGGCCTGTACGGCAGCTTTATGGCTTTTGTTGTCATGGTACTCCTGGCGTTCTATTGGCTATGGACGCGCTTCTACCGCGAGCGCAGCGATGACCCGACGGTGAAGAGGGTGGCCAAGAACAGCCTGCTGCCCATGGGCCTGCAACTGGTCAACCGGCTGATCGATTTTGCCTTTGCCATGCTCATGCTGCGCATCCTGGCCCCAGAGATGGCCGGACGCTACTCCTTTGCGGTGGCCTTTATCGGTTACTTTGACATCCTGGTGCGCTTTGGCCTGGGCACGCTCCTCACCCGAGAGGTAGCAAAAGAGCGGAGCCACGGAAACAAGTACCTCAGCACTGTGACCGTCCTGCGCGGATTGCTGTGGCTGCTTTCCCTGCCCTTGATGACCTTTGTGGTGCTGGTCTACGCCCTCTCGGGCCAGATGACGCCCGACATTGTGATCGCCATCGCCCTCTTTGCGGTGGGCCTGGTCTTTAGCAACCTGGCCGACGGGTTCAGCGCTGTCTTTTACGCCTACGAAAAGATGGAGTATCCCGCGGCCATCGCAACGGTGACGGCCGTCACGCGGGTCAGCCTGGGTGCGCTGATCCTGCTGATGGGCTGGGGATTCGTGGGGCTGGCCGGGGTATCGATCGTCGCCAATGTCGTCAGTGCCACCATCCTGGGTGTGTTGATGATCCGGCATTGCTTCCGGCCTCACCCTGAGTGGGATCCGAAAGCGGGAAGATGGATGATGCGCACATCCTTCCCCTTGATGATCAACCTGCTACTGGCAACGGTGTTCTTCCGAATCGACGTGCTGATCCTCAAGCCGATGAAGGGCGATACCGTGGTGGGCTATTACACCGCTGCGCTCAAGTACGTAGATGGGCTGCTCATCATTCCCCAATACTTTACCCAGGCCATCTTTCCCCTGATGAGCCGTTACGCCCAGTCGGCCCGCGATTCGCTCATGCGAGCCTATGTGCTCTCACTTCGCCTGCTGATTATGGTTGCCCTGCCCATCGCTGTCGGCATCTTTTTCGTCGCCGAAGGTTTGATCATGCTGCTGGGTGGCGCCGAGTACCTGCCCGATTCGGGGATCGCTCTGCAGATCATCATCTGGTTCCTGCCCTTTAGCTTTGTCAACAGTGTGACCCAGTACGTGCTCATTGCCATCGACCAGCAACGATTCCTGACCAAGGCATTCCTCATCGGCGCGACGTTCAACATTGTCGCCAACCTGCTTGTCATTCCCGTCTTTAGCTACAAGGGTGCAGCGGTGGTCACCATCCTATCAGAGATCGTGCTGCTCGTCCCCTTCTACTATGCGGTGCGCAAACACCTGGGGTCGCTGCCCTGGGTATCCCTCACCTGGCAGCCGGCAGTGGCCTCGGCCGTTATGGCGGCGGTGCTGTGGCTACTGAGAGGCATCCCCTGGTTCTTGCTCATTCCTGTGGGCGGCGTGGTGTACCTGGTCGTCCTGATCGTGGTCGGCGCATTCCGCCAGCCCGACATGGATCTGTTAGGGAGGCTCATCCCGGCCGGGCGCTTGCGGGCGCGGCTGTCCCGTCAGCGCTAGTGTTTCGCGCCCGAAACCCAGCAGTAGATCCCTGTCCTCCAGCCAGGACTTGGCGAGCTCTGTCGAACCGCCTGCGATTTGGCGGTTTCTGCCCCTCCAACGGCTAGCTGAGCGGGTCGCGGACCTGCTCACAGAACACCAAGACCTGTACCCGGGTGTGCTGACCTGAGGCAATCTAGCTTCTGGGTGAGGAAGCAACCACGAACAGCGAGGGGCGGATTGGGGTCGCTAACCGGCCCGGCGCTTCTGGATAGTGGCGAAAATGGTGGCGGCCATCAGCAATACAAAGAGCACAGCCAGCGTGAGTTGGACCACCCGCAGCCAGTTGAGGCCGGGCTCGCGCCAGATTTGAGCCGCCGCATCTTGCTCCTCGTCCGGCATGGCGGGTGCCATCGCTGGGGCCTCGGCAACAACTGTAGGAGCAGCCAAAGCACGGGACGGAAGGGGCTGCCGCGAAGCGACATCCGTCGGACTCGGTACTCCCCCCGCGACTGCATCGGTGGTACGCTGTTCCTCAGGCGCGGCAGCCTCCTCTACAGGCGCAGCCTCGGCCTGGGGTTCCTCTGCAGCCTCCCCGACCAGGCCCTCCTCCGCAACCGGTGCGGAAGATTCCATGACGGTTGACTGAGGAGGTGTGGCATGAGCTTTTTCGGCCGCGGGCTCGGCCGCGGCTGGGGCTTGGGGCATGGCGGAAGCTGTTGCCACGACCACCTCTTGCTCCACAGCCACCTCTTTCTCCACGGCCACTGTCTCAACCACCGTCTCGACGACCACCTCTTCGACCACGGTCGAAACCGCAGCATCAGCAGCCGGCGCAGGGGGCGCCTCTGCCTCTTCGATCACCTCGACTACCTGTGTAGCCTCCACGGCAACCGGCGCGTATTCCTGAATGAGCATCGGTTCGGAGACCCCCCCTGTACCGGGACCACTCAGCAGAAAATCACCCGCCACAGCAAAGAACAGAAGGAGTGCAACCAGGGCAGTCGCAGCCTGCAAAACGGGCAAAAAGCCCCAACGCCGCCAGGGGGTTCGCTCCGGCTGGGCTGGCGCGGGGATGGTAAATACGCGGGGCAATGGAACCGTAGGAAGCTCGCCCATCCACTGAACCGTGGTCTGGAGTGTGTCGAGATCCCACTGGCAGGCCTGGCAGGTGGCCAGGTGACGCTCGACCGCCTCATGCTCCCCTGGAGCAAGCTCGCCGTCCAGGTAGGCCGACAACCTCTCCTCGTAATACTCGTGTTTGGTTGTACCGTCGGGCTTGCCAAACCTACTCATCAGGTGCGGCCCCCAGCAGACTGTATCTTCTCATCACCCCTTAGACGGTAACGAGAGGGCAAAAGTTCCCTTTGTTCCACCAAATAGTCCCGCAGCTTGGCCCGTCCCCGGCTCAGGCGCGATTTCACCGTGCCCAAGGAGAGTCCCGTCGCCTGGGCGATCTCCTGGTAGCTCAGCCCCTGCACATCAGACAGCACGACGACCATCCGCTGCTCTACCGGCAGGGTCGAGATGGCCACCTGGATCATGTGGTTCAGCTCCTGGCGCTCGACAAACTCGTCCGGTTTCTCGGCCGGATCGTGAAGGTAGGGAGAGTGATCGCTCTCAACTGGAAGGTCATCCAGAGAGCTGGTGGGGCGACGTTGTTTGACGCGTAGCTGGTCGTAGCAGGCGTTGGTGACGATACGCAGCAGCCAGGCCTTGAACGAGCCCCCACGGAACTTGCCCATGGCCTTAAAGGCCGACAGGAAAGCATCCTGAGTCGCGTCGGACGCAGCATCCGGGTCGCTCAGGATGCGATAGGCCACGTTGTAGACCATGCTTTGGTAGAGCATGACCAGTTGGTTGAAAGCGCGGACATCGCCCTCACGGGCAGAAGCGATCAGCGCTTGTTCATCCATACACCAGCTCCGCTGCGACAAGCCCTGGCTCGAGGCGAGTCGATGCCCTCATCCTTTCCCCACTCCCGGCGATGGCCGACCTGGCACCGTGCCGCCGACTCGCCGCCGCCCTGCCCGAAGAGGCGTTTGCCAAATTTGACTAAACTGGCATTCTCCTCTATACTTAGCCGCGACAGCCGGAGTGGCGGAACAGGCAGACGCGCGCGACTCAAACTCGCGTGAGGGCAACCTCTTGTGGGTTCGATTCCCACCTCCGGCATTTGCATTATACCAGGTTTTTCTCGCCTATGCCAGCGGAGAGAACCAGCAAACGGACAAGACCCTACCCCAGCCGCACCGTTTTGGCGGCTGAGTTTTTGTGAAGGAGTAGGACATAGCGATGGAGCAGTCACAGCAGAAACGGACAGGCCTGATCGTGGCCATCCTGGTCATCCTGGGGTTGACGGCAGGCGCAGTTGTGGGCCTGCTATTAGGGTGGGTTGTCTGGCCGGTGCAGTATACAGACACAGCCATAGCCGACCTGGCGACGGAGTACAAGGACGAGTATATTGTTTTGGTGGCAGCCGCTTACACCACGGATGGCGATCTGGAAAAAGCCCAAGCCCGGTTGGCCCGGCTGGAAGTGCCCAACATCAACCAGTCGCTGTCGGCGCTCATCGATCGCTACATCCTTGAAGGCCAGGACGAGAGCGAGATCCGGGCCTTGGTGGCGCTGGCCAACGCACAGGGTGTGCTGAGCCCCAATATGGTGGCCTACGTGGCCACAAACACGCCGATACCGACCGATACCCCGCTGCCCACGCCGACGCCGCTGCCCACCGACACACCTACGGTTACGCCGGTCCCACCCACCAGTACACCGGTCCCACCCACCGAAACGCCCACGCCCCCACCGACCGATACCCCTGTGCCGACGGCGGTTCCACCCACCAACACACCTGCCCCGCCTACCAACACGCCCGTGCCCCAAGCGACAAATACACCCAAACCACCGTCGACCAATACGCCCAAACCCCAGCCCACGGCCCCTCCGCAACCGACCAACCCGCCGGCCGCCCAATGGTCCATCATAGAGCAGCGACTACTAGGTCCCGGCGAGGCCGGGCAGCGCTGCGACGGTGGCGACTTGCGCATCGGCGTGACTGCGGTGGATGCCAATGGTGCCCAGCTAGGTGGCGTCTGGATCTTTGACCGCTACTCAAACCAGTATCAGGTTACTGGCAACGTAAACTCACCGGACTGGGGACCCGGGCAAACCAAGTTTGAATATGGCATCGGCGGCGGTGGCAGCCTATGCGTCGCGAGCGGCGAAGGAGCCGGCTGTGTGGGCAACTATACGCGGGACATGCCCTGCTACGCCATCCCGCCGATCGAAGACCTTCACGCGGCAGGCTATTGCGATCAGTGCTGCGAAATTGGGGCATCCGTGGAGAGGTGCCGGCAACTGGTGGCCGAGGGCAAATGCATGGGGTACGGTCACTATTCGTGGCGCGTCGTCTTTAAGCGTTCCTGGTAGCTGGTGGAGATGAGGCGGATTGGGCCGATCATCCTGGCCGTGGCCATGGCCGTTGGCCTGGCAGGTGGGCTGTTGTACACCTGGGTCCTCGATCCGATCGAGAACCGCAGTTCCACGCCCAACAGCCTCCGTGCCCGGGACAAGCTCGTCTATGTGACCATCATCGGCGATCTGTATGCCTATGAGGGCGACCTGCCGCGAGCTGAGGCCAGATTGGCCGAATTGGACATCGAGGCCGACGGGCCGGTTCTGGCCGGGCTGATCGAGGAGTACCTGGACGGCGGGGGGCAGGCAGAGGATGTGCGCAACCTGGCCCGGCTGGCCGAGGCGCTGGGTGCCAGTGGCGGCGTGCTTTTGGTGTTCGCTGCCGCTCCGACGCCATCACCGGAGCCAACTGCAACGATCCAGGCTGAGCCCAGATCCCAGCCAGCCGGGACATCACTCGCACCGGCGCCAACGGTTACACCGGCCCCGAGCTTCCACCTGGTTGAGCAGACGGCGGTCTGCGCTGGGCCTGGGCAACCAGGATCGATCTCTGTTTGGGTACGAGATCAAGACGGCAACGGGTTGGCCGGCATAGAAATCGTTGTCTCCTGGAGCGCGGGGCAGGACCGGTTCTTTACGGGCCTGCGGCCCGAGCGGGGGGCAGGGTACGCCGACTTTGAAATGGCGCCTGAGGTGGAATACGAGGTGGCGCTGGCTGGATTCAAAGGGGAGATAGCCAAAGGGCTGACCGCTGACCTTTCGCCTGGCCTGTGTCCAACAGACACGATGGCCCTCGATTGGCAGGTCTCCTTTGTTCGAGGGCAGTAGTGAATCTTGAGCGCCTGCCGAAAGGCAGAAAAAGGGCCGAACAAGGCCGAATTTCCCTTCAAGGGGGAATTTGACACATTCCCAGGGTTTGGTATAATGGCGGGTGCTCGCGAGGAGGTGTCGAAACAAAGTGAAATTGCGTTACGTAGGAAATGCACCCTTCTTCTCAGCTCTCTCTGAGGAGGAACAAGAACGCGTTTCCCAACGGATGCACCTGGAAGTCCGCCACAGTGGTGAAACCCTCTTTAGCACAGGCGAGGGGAGCAACGCTCTATACCTCATCAAGTCGGGGTGGGTGCGACTGCTAGCCAACGGCGGTACAGGGCTCGCCAGCCAGGGTCCAGGGAGCCTGGTCGGCGAAACAGATCTCTTCCTTAACCGACCACGGTCTCTTGGCGCAACTGCCGTCACGGACGCCGAGTTGTGGGCTCTGGGCAAGGAAGACCTAACCGAACTGATCACTCAAGACCCCCAGATTGGCCTCAAGTTGTCCGTAGCTTTTGGCTCCCGACTGGCACTCTTTGATCAGTACTTGGTTGAACAACGCCTGGAACAGCTACCTCTCCTTTCTGACCTGGAGGAGGGGAGCTTGATGGCTATCGCCCGCCGCTTGGTCCCCATCGACAAGCAGCAGGGCGAGTTCATCATTGAAGGGGGCCAGCCCCCTGAGGCGTTGTTCATCATCGAATCGGGACAGGTGCAT
>JASFHU010000161.1:0-8054 GCA_050123055.1 Anaerolineae bacterium | reverse complement strand
GTGGGCCCGCGCCAGGGAGTTTGGAGAGCAATACCTGGAGGCCCTGTCCGTCTATCATGAGGTCTTTTTTGCCGAGGAGGAACGACGCATCCGCCCCGCCCTTCGGGTAGCCCTCAGGCAGGCCCAGGAACTGGCCGGGCAGATGGAATTGCTGGACCTGCTGGAGGAGCTGTCCCAGGGCATCCGCTATGATGAGTGGACCGGGGCGCCCGAGCTGGTGCTGGCGCCCTCCTACTGGTGCACGCCGCTGATGTACCTGGGGACGGTCACGGCTCGGCGCGAGTTGCGGCTCTTTGGCGCCCGGCCTCCAGATTCCTCGCTGGTGCCCGGCGAGGCGGTACCCGATGCGCTGGTGCGATCGCTGAAGGCCCTGTCCGATCCGTCCCGGCTCCGCATCCTACACTACCTGGCGCAGGAACCGCTCACCCCAGCCCAACTGTCCCGCCGGCTGCGGCTGCGCGTGCCGACGGTCATACACCACCTCAAGATCTTGCGCTTGGCCGGGCTGGTGCAACTGTCCGTGAGCGACGGCAGGGAGGAAAGACTCTACGCCGCCCGCCCGGAGGCGGTGACAACGGCTTTTGATTCGTTGCGTGGCTTTTTGGGGACAGAGCAGGACATAGTGCCTGGCGCTGCCCCCGTGCGAGAAGGGGAATACGATGCCAGTCAAATCGAAGGTGCTATTGGTCGATGACGAGCCGGCGATCACTGCCAACCTGGCGCCCTTTCTGGAGCGGTCCGGGTTTACTGTCGCCGTTGCCGCCGATGGAGCCGAGGCCCTGCAGCAGGCCGCCGAGTTCAGGCCCGACCTTGTGGTGCTCGACGTGCTAATGCCCAAGATCGACGGCCGGGAGGTTCTGCGCCGTCTGCGTCGAGAAGACGACTGGACGCCCATCATCCTGCTCACCCAGGTGGGCGAGTCCACCGAACGGGCGATGGCCCTCGAGGAGGGGGCCGACGATTATCTCAACAAGCCCTTCGATCCCCACGAGCTGGTGGCCCGGATACGGGCCGTGTTGCGCCGGGCTCGTCCCGGCCAGCGGCCGCTGACCTCTGCCTCTCGTCTGGTCAGTGGCGATCTGCGCCTCGATCGCCAGGCGCGCAGAGCCTATCTGGGCTCGGGGGAGCTGCATCTGACGCCCAAGGCGATGGCGCTGCTGGAATACCTGATGACCCATCCTGACGAGTTGCTCACCCGGGACCGGCTGCTGGATGCCGTCTGGGGTTGGGACTATCCAACCGGTACACGCACAGTGGACACGCGCATCGCCGAGCTGCGCCGTGTGCTGGGCGACGATCCCGTTGAGCCGCTGTACATCGAGACGGTACCCGGCCAGGGCTACCGTTTCGTTGGTCACGTGGAGGTGGGGCCGTGAAATGGTACTGGTGGGGCCTTGCCCTGATCCCGGTAGGTGCTGGATTGGTCATCGCTTCCCTCCTGTTCTACGTGCCCACCGCCACCAACCCTATCCTCCACCTGCGCGTCGATCTGGGCACCCTGGCCATCCTCGCTGGTGTCGCCTGCTCGCTCCTGGTCGCCGTAGGGGTGCTCCTGTGGGCATGGGCGCGACGGCGCTGTCAGCACCAGTTGGCCGATGCACGCGCCCGGCTGGCACAAGAGCGCCGCCGCTTCCTGCAGCGCATCGATCACGAGCTCAAAAACCCCCTCACCGCCATCCGCGCCGGCCTGGCGAATGTAGCCAATGGATCGACCGGGACAGCACAGCGGGAAGCACTGGCCAGTGTCGAAGCGCAGGTCTTGCGTCTCAGCCAACTGACCGCCGACCTCCGCAAACTGGCCGAACTGGAGACACGCCCGCTGGATCTGGTGCCGGTCAACGTCGCCGAGTTGCTTCACGAGGCGCTGGATCTGGCCCAGGAGCAGCCTGGGGCCAGCGAGCGGCGGCTGGCACTGGTGCTGCCTCAGGCCCCCTGGCCCGTGTCCGATGTCCCCGGCGATCGGGACCTTCTCTTTCTGGCCGCCTACAACCTGCTGGATAACGCCATCAAATTCACCCGCCCCGGTGACACCGTCGAAGTTCGCGCTGCTGAGGATCGCACCCACGTGACTGTGGAGGTAGCCGACACAGGGCCCGGCATCCCCAGGGAGGATCTGCCCCGCGTCTGGGAAGAACTCTACCGGGGGCAGGGAGCGCGTGGTGTGCCCGGCAGTGGCCTGGGCATGGCCCTGGTGCGGGCCATCGTCGAGCGCCACGGTGGTCAGGTGACGCTGCGCAGTCGTACCGGCCAGGGGACAGTGGTAACGATGCGCTTGCCGGCAGCCTGACCTGTCGGTGGGTGTAGTGCGTCATGTAACCTCACCGGCCCTGTGACAGGATGGTAACAGGTTGTGCCAGAATCATGACTTTGGCGCCATACACCGGTAACCTGCCTGTGTTATCCTTCCAAGCAGATGAGGGCATTTCCATCCCTGCCTTGTGGGTGATGACTCTGGAGAGGGAGACAGGGAAGGAGAACGGTTGTGCTTGGAGTTGTCTTCCTCGCCATTACATTCTTGGCTGCCCTGGTCATCTTGATCGCCCTGGACATCGTCGCCGCAGTATCGGCTCATCGGCGCTTCGTCGCGCTATTCAGCGGCTTCTGGATGCTGCTGGGCCTGGCGTTGCTCCATGGTTGTCCCTGGCGCCTCAAACTGCTGATCCTGGGACTCTTTGCCACCTCGATCTTGTTGGTGTGCGCCATTCGGTGGAATCATCGAAAACCGCTCCTCCAGAGCTTGTACCGGATCAGAGTGGGTATGACCGAGACCGAGGTAGATGGGGTCATGGAGAACTATGCAAAACAAGCCGGTTCCGGGGCCGTGCTGAACGGCAAGGGCGAGATCGTGGCTGGCACCGTCTGCTACCGCTGTCCGAGCACAGACCGAGCCGGTTCGATGACCGGTGTTCTGACCTTTGAGATGGGCCGGGTTGTGCAGATCGGGCTTCAACCAGACGCAGTCGCAACCAGCCACGCGCGCGAAAGTGGCTAACGCTGGGAGGTGCAAATCTCCAGGCGGTGTCTTGGAACGAAAGTCTTCCCTGGACCGTCAGATGACTGGAAGGTCTTTCTCACTGATGTTTGACTCTGTATGTGGGCGTGAGGTAGGGGGTTCGGATGCGTAAACTTGGTCACCTGTCCCTTGCTGGCTCTATGCTCGTGGTGCTCGTTGTGCTGTTCCTCAGCGCCTGTGGCACGCTGGAAATCCGCTTGGAACGGCCCGACTCGCCCCGGACCGCGTCCACGCCTGTGGTCGGGGCTCTGGCCACCGAGCCTGTCTCTGGACCCGCGCTAGAGATAACGCCCACGCCGACCCCGGCCGACTTTGACCCCTGGCTGCCCGAGGTCGTCTCTACACCGGCGCTGGTGGGCGAATACCCTGCGCCCGCTGGATTGTTTGTCGCCTATGTCCAGGACGGCCAGATCTGGCTCTGGAAGTCCGGGCAGGCAGGGGCAGTGCCGCTGACCAGCCTGGGCGACGACTACCATGATCTCCGCTTCTCGGATGACGGCGAGATTCTGGCCTTCCGCCGGGGAGACGACCTGTGGGTGGTCGGCAGCGATGGGAACAACCAGCATCTCCTCGTCGGCGCCGAAGATTTCGTGGCCCTGGGCCCAGCCGGCCAGGAGACGGTACTCCATCGTTTCGAGTGGATACCCGGCACGCACCGCCTGGCTTACAATGCACGTCAGCGCATGCCCATGGGCCTGGCCCTCACTCACGACCTCTACCTGGTGGATGCCGACACGCAGGAGCAGGTGCCCCTGCTTCCGCCTGGCCAGGGGGGCGAGTTCTATTTCTCACCCGATGGCCGCCAGATCGCCCTCGTCACGCCTGGCAAGATCAGCTTGGTAGATGCCGACGGAGGCAACCTCCGCGATGGGGTGCTGATCCATACCCCCGTGGTCACCTACAGCGAGGCCCAATACTACGCCCAGCCCGTCTGGGCATTGGACTCGAGCGCCCTGACGGTAGCCATCCCGCCGGCTGACCCTACGGCCCGGCAGATGCAGTTGGTGAGCATCTGGCACATTCCCACCGGCGGCGAACCGGCCAGGCTGGAGACCAGTATCGAAACCGTCCCTCTACTGGGACATGACGCCATCAAGTTCTCGCCCGACCTGGAATTTGTGTCCTACGCTCAGATGAAGGAAGAGGGGGCCGGCCCGGAATACCAGGGAGAGATCTGGCTCGAGCTCCGCCGGCTAGCCAACCAGGATGTCCAGGCTTACCCGGATGTATACGGCCAGTATGGATGGGCGCCCGATTCGCGACGCCTTGCCTTCGAGGCTGGCCGCCAGGCACCCCAACTCCGCATCGGCCAATGGAGTGGTCCCACCGTCGCGGGCAGCGTCGATGCCGGTGTGTCAGTTAGTGACCTGCGCTGGGTGGATGCGGAGCGCTACCTACTGCTGACCTGGCACGGTACCCAAGAGGGCTCGGAGGGCGACAGTTGGAACCTGGTCCTTGGCGACGTCGGGGGCAGCAGTACGATCCTGGCCTCCACAGAGGATCACATCCCCTATGCCTTTGTCGTCACTGGCGCCCCGGACCAGGTACCTGCGCCGACGCCAGCCACAACGGTGACAGCAACCCCCCGGCAGGAGCCCGTGCCAACGCAGACACCCATCGCCCCTCTATCGGGTCTGGTCTACCGGCGGGGCGAGGGGCTCTGGACCGATACCGGCTGGGAGCGTGTCCAGCTTTCGGATCGGGCCAACGCCTTGCTCTCGGCCAATGGCGACCAGGCTCTCTACCTGAACGAAGATGACGAAGGGGATGTCGATCTCTGGCTGGCCGACTGGATCACCGGTGCCCGGCGCAACCTTACGCAGACATTCGATCGCATGGAGGATCTCCCTCGCTGGTGGCCAGCGCGACCCGAGGTGATTCTCTTCAGCTCGGCGCCCGAGGGGAGCCCCATGGGCATCGGTGCCTCCGGCTTCCTGAGTGCGGTCGGCCCGGACGGCAGCAATTATCGAGTCCTCGATGACCAGCACCCGGTCGGTGGCCCGCCGGCGCCATCGCCCGACGGCCAGACCATCGCCTATGGCCGGGGCATTACCGGCTGGCTCTACCACTGGCAGACCGGACCGGTAGCCTTTGACCCGGCCGATTACGGCCTCCCGGGTACCGGCGAGATCGAGATCTCCAATCCGGCCTGGTCACCCGATGGCACAAAGCTCGCCTGGGTGCTCAGTGGGGATCTTGCCGCAGCCCAAACTCATCGCTGGGGGATAGGAGTCTTTGACCTGGAGAAGCGAACCGCCCATCTGCTGCATCACTACCAGCCAGCCTCGGGGGACGGCTGGCCCCCGGCTCCGAGCTGGAGCCGGGATGGAGTGTGGCTGGCCTTTGATGCCTGGGCCGGACCTCCCGACCAAGGGGGGATATGGGTGGCGCGGGTCGAAGGCCTGGGCAGTGTGGGAGGCGAATCGCACCATCTCGCCGATGGCCACCCAGCCGGCTGGTCGCCAGCCTGGAGTCCCGACGGCCAGTGGCTGGCCTTTAGCGGTACTTCCGTGGAGGAGCCCGGGCACTGGCTGACCCAGGTAGGGAGCTGGCATCTGCTCGCCCTGGACCTGCCTCCCACCGCCCAGGTCGTGGACTGGATCAACTGGCGTCCCTAGCGGCCGGGAGAGCACGGCACGTCTTGGGGTTCCTTTGGGGAGAGCGCGCCGGATGCGGATCTTGGGAACAAAATGGGCCTGCTGAGCGTTCTGATATTGGGAGACGGAACGGACGGACTGTGGGGAGGAACGCTATGCGGCACAAGCGGTGGTATCTAGCCGGACCGGTCATCGCGCTGGGATTGGTGCTTGTGATTGCTGCCTGTAGCAGCTCCATCACGACGGAGGAACCACCTCGCGTAGAGGCTGAACCATCCGTCGAGTTGGAGGATCTGGACCCGACTGCAGAGGCTGCAGACCTGGATGGCACGGAGTGGCTACTCACCTCCCTGCACGGGACTGGCCTGGCGGCAGGAACCAACATCACCCTCGAGTTTGCAGAGGGGCACGCCTCTGGTTTCGCGGGCTGCAATGCCTACGGCGGCCCCTATGCTCTTGACGGAGATACGCTGGCCGTCCAGGAATTGGCGATCACGGCGCAGGGTTGTATAGAACCCGAAGGCGTCATGGAGCAAGAGTCGGCCTACACGGACGCACTCCTGAACGGCGGTCCTTACCGCTTGGAGGATGACCGACTGCAGCTCGAGAATGCCGCCGGCGAGACAGTGCTCGTCTTCCAGCGCAAAGAGGAGCATGCCATGGAGCCCATGGCCTTGCCAGGCACCGTCTGGCAACTGGTCTCGACGAACGGCACTCCTCCCGTCGAGGGTTCCACCATCACCCTTGCCTTTCACGACCAACAGTACGCCAGTGGTCAGGCGGGCTGCCGTGACTACACCGCCACCTACCAGGCCAACGGCGATGACATCCATTTCCCTTCCATGTCGATGATCGGAGACGATTCCTGCCTTGCCAGCGAGGACCTTTACCTGCAGGAGGGGGCATATACCGATGCCCTCACCTGGGCGACCAACTACCGGCTGAGCGACGACCGCTTCGAACTGCTGACGGCCCGGGGAGAGGTACTGGTCTTTGAACCGCTGACGGGCAAGCCAGAGCCCGGCCTGGAAGGGGCCGGACCCGATTTCCCACCCACCGATTATGGCTGCGAGGAGTCCTTCTACATGGCCTGGAACTCTCACCGGCTGGAGGAGCTTTCGGAACGGGTTCAGGCGGCCCTAACCGAGGCCGGTCTCGAGGGGGCCCAGGGACATGCCGAGGCTTTTGGCGAGGACTGGTACGAGCAAACCGGCGATGCCGGCGCCAGCCCTACCGTCTGCAACTTTTCCATCATGGAAACCGATTTCTACGTCACGCTGCCGGTGGACGATCTGGCCGATCTCGATAGGCTGGGGGCTGAGGTTGCCAGGGTGCTGGCGGTCCTCGACGGCTTTCCCACCGAAGAGACGCCAGGTTCGCAGCCGGGCTACGTCGAGATCACCTTCATTTCAGAGGGGCAGGAGGACAGACTGCGGGTTCCGGTCACAGAGGCGGCCCAGGCGCGGGAGCACGGCCTGGCGGGAGCCGAACTGCTCGGCGCCCTGCGCTACTCAGGTCTTACCTGTCACGGCTACCTGGACCTGCTGATTTTCTTCGACGGCACGCATGAGCAGGCGGTGGTGACCTCCTACCAATGCCACAATGCCCACGTGGACTCTACGGGTAAATCTCCGACCAGCTCTCCCTCTCTCACCCTGCCCGCAGGAGAGCCGCTCAGTCTGCACCTGGCTGCACCACAGCCTCCCGAGACGGTCGAGGTCCGCCTCTATCCCGGCGCCGGAGCGTCGGCCTCATTCTTCCGCTGGCCCGAGGAGCTGCCAACGGGGCTCGCGCCCCTGGAACAGTACCAGCTCGCCCCTGCTGCCAGTTTCCAGATCCTTCCCCAGGCTCCGCCGGGGGCCTATTCCCTCGTAGTCAAGGCCACCTGGGAAGAGGACATAGAAGTATTCTATGCTCTCAGTCTCGGCCTAGAGTAGGGTGGGAAATCTGTGAAGAATAAGGACCTCCTCTGGCTGCTTGTGCTAACCAGCCTCTTCCTAGCAGCCTGCAACCCTGCCACACCGACCCCGGCGCCGGTACCCTCGGGCCCGGTAGGCAGCCATCCCAGGCCATCGCCATCGGCTGCGCCATTTGGGCCCAGAACCAGTACGCCGGAAGCGCCTCCTGCCGCAGTCATGCCGGCCACGGCAGTAGCGGTGACCACCTCACCCGGCTGGACGAGCTATAGCAGCATCAACCAGGTCTACGACCTCGCCTTTGCCCCGGACGGGACGCTGTGGGTTCTCACCGGCGGCGGCCTGGTGCGCTGGGATCTGCGCACCGATACCTACACCCGCTACCAGATCGAGGCCTTCCACCTGGCCGTTCCCCCTGATGGCACCCTCTGGCTGGCCACCGAGGCTGGACTCTGCCGTTTTGATGGCCATACCTGCGAACCCTATCTCGATCCTACCTGGGCGGTCCAAGGAGGGATTCTGGACCTT
>JASFHU010000160.1:0-8070 GCA_050123055.1 Anaerolineae bacterium | reverse complement strand
CCCGGCTCCATGTACCGTCGCCAGGGCCCTGAATCGGCGCTCAGTCTCTTCCAACAAGCGAGCATTCTCCAGGGCGATAGCCGCATAGCCGGCCAGCACCAGCAGCAAGTTCTCATCGTCTTCCGTAAAGGGCCGCTGGGACGACTGGTTATCGACAACCAGGACGCCGGTCACCTGTCCCTTGATGCCCACCGGCACGTAGAGGATGGAATTGACCAGGTAGCCGGTGACAACCTTGACCGAACCCTCTGAGCTTGTCAGCCGCTTGGGTTTACCGGTCTGCAGGACCTCGCCGGCGAGGCTATCGTCGATGCGGATGCGAAAATCCCGGGCGTACCTGTCGCCCAACCCCTTCTGCGCCCTCAGGTTCAGCTCCTGAGTTTCTTCGTCCAGCAGCAGTAGCGAGCCCTCTTCGGCCTGGGTGATAAATACCGCTGCCTCAACGATACGCGTCAGTACCTGCTCCAATTCCATCGCCGAAGCGATGGCCATACCCAGGCCATGCAGGATGCGGAGTTTTTCCGCCATCTCTCTCGCCTGGTCGAACTCCTGCTCGAGCTTTGCCCTCTCCAGCAGACCGAGTTGTCTTGCCATCGAATCCTCCCAAAGGCACGAGCGTGTTGCCTCTTCACCGGAGCATTATCAGTACACCGCAATCTGCTCCTGCCGGATCGCCAGATCCGGCAGAACTGCGGTGGATCTGGCGATCCACCGCGAGCCATTGCGGTCTACTGATTATACCACGTTGGCCCCAAAAGGCAAAGAAACGGCGACGAGCGATAAAATCTAGGCCAGATCGTGACCGGCCTGACCGACTCGTACAGGAAATTCGAGTATAAGGGGCAGGTAGTGAGTGCACGGCAAGACATGTGCGCACGTACGGTGCGGGTAGTTCAAGCCATTTGAGAGACTCATGCTTCAGAGAAGGGACATCCTGGTATTCTCAATCCTGATCCTCGTCGCCCTGGCAGTAGCGGGTGGCGTGTACCTCGCCTTGCTGGTCAGAGACGGGGGCTGGCTGGCCCTTGCCCCCAGCCCAACCAGCGTGCCACCATCAAGGACGCCCGTGCCCTCGCAGACGGCCACACAGACGCCCACCCCAATGCCCACCCCCACCGCCACGCCGAGCAGCACCAACACGCCCGCAGCGACCCAGACCCCGGCCATCCAGATCATCACCGTTGTAGTGACCGTACCCACGCCAACACCGATGCCACCTACGACCACGCCCAGGCCAAGCTTTCAGGAGCTAGGGCACAACTCGGCCCGCTCGCTGGTCAAACTGGCCGTCCTGGCCGACGGCGAGGGGGACGCATCCGGCTCGGGCACGATTGTGGACGGCGAAAAGGGCCTGATCCTGACCAACTGGCACATCGTGGGCGACGAGTCGGGGACGCTGGTGAACCAGGAAGGATACGCCGGCATCCTTTGGACCGAGGATCCAGATAAACCTCCGGTGCTGGCCTTCATGGCCCAGGTATTGCCAGAGCACTCGGACCCCAGCCTCGACCTGGCCATCCTTCAGATCACCCACCGGGTGCAGGGCTCGGAGCCGGTACCGGTTGAATGGCCCCTGGACCTGCCGGCGGTCCGGATGGGCGATAGCAAACAGGTTGGCCTGGGCGACCCGGTCCTGCTGTTGGGCTATCCAGACTATGCGGAGGGGCTCGTTTCGTGGACTGAGGGACAAGTGACAACCCACGACGACGAATGGATCAGGAGTGACGCCCTGGTCAGCCGCGGGCACAGTGGGGGCATGGTGCTCGACGACCAGGGACGCCTGATTGGCATCGCCAGCGAGATCCAGTGGATCGGCTGGAAGGGGGAACTGGTCAAGGCCCGTCCAATCAACGCTGCCACGGCGCTGATCGAACAGGCCAGGGAGGATGCCGCGCCCCCGCCGGAAGGACCCAGTCCCAGGCTATTCCGCGAGCCCGAGGGTGATCTGATGGCCGTGATTGGCACCACCGAGGTGGCCCTGCGCGATGGCCCGGGCCTGGATCGCCGCGAGATCGGCCGGTTGCCCAAGGGCACCAGTGCCGAGGTCCTGGCTGGCCCTGAATGGGACGGTGAGCGCTACTGGTACCACCTCCAGCCCCTGGATGGCAGTAGACCCGGCTGGGCGCAGGACGACAACCTGGTCACCAGCGCGACGGCCTCACGGCCGATCCTTTTCACCTCGGACCAGGCCGGAAGCGAGGACCTGTACACTATTCTGCCTGACGGTTCAGACATGGTACAGCTCACTGCCATCAGGGGTGGCGAGCGGGACGCCAGTTGGTCACCGGACGGCGATTACGTGGTGTTTGTTTACACCGTCCACGGCGACGGCGACCTCTACGTCATGGACTCTAGCGGTGGCCGGCCTCTACGGCTGACAGACCACGTGGCCGACGACGCCCACCCGGTCTGGTCGCCCGACGGTCGCAGCATCGCCTTTGTCTCCAATCGCGATGGAGACTGGGAACTCTATGTCCTGGACCTGTACCACCAGAAACTACGGCAGATCACCTCCAACGATGCCTGGGACGGGTTCCCGGCCTGGTCGCCCGACAGCCGAAGGCTGGTCTACAGCTCAGACCGGGCGGGCAACTATGACCTGTTTGCGGTGAATGTGGCCGATCAGGAAGAGGTACAGTTGACCACCAATCCCCACGCCGATACCCACCCCTCCTGGTCGCCGAAGGGCAGCGAAATCGCCTATACCATGGGCATTTCGGTGGGCGAGACGGTGCAAACCACCATCGCTGTGCTGGATCTGCGCGACGCAGACCATCCTCGCCAACTGACCGCCAGCGGCCCAGATCAGCCAAGACAGCGCTTCCCCGACTGGTCACCAGACGGACGCTGGATCGTGTATGCTTCCAAACTGGAGGCCGCGACAGAACTCTACCTGGTGCCAGCCCGGGGTGGTGCGCCGGTCAAGCTGGCTGAGGCGCCGGGGTCAGGCGCCATCGCGCCAGCTTGGTCGCACTGAAGGACCCAGACAGAGGCAGGCTACAACCCACCCAACTCCCGGGCCAACTCTACCGAGCGCTGCAGATGGCTACCCGCAAGACCGGCGTCCCCGTCATCCCAAGCTGCCAGAGCGCTCTCCAGCGGTGCGACCAGTCTATCAGGCAAGCGTTGTTGCTGGGGGTCAAGCAATGCTCTTCCGTATTCCACCGCCTCGGAGATCTGTCCCCGGGCCAGGGACAGATCGACCAATGGCCAGAGGGCCGTCCATTGGAAAGGGTAGGCGAAGGTGCGCTGGCGCCACAACTCGAGGGCTGCATGGCCAAGCGTCTGCAGGTCAGCCTGTCTCTGCTCGCGCCAGGCCACCCAGGCCAGGTTGGCTTTGGCCATGGCCACGTAGGTGGGCATCTGGGCCGCAGTGGCCACCTCCAGGCTCCGTGTGCTGGTGCGTTGGGTTTCTGGGACCTGCCCGCGTTTCCGCCAGACGACGGACAGATAGGTCAGGCAGAGGACCTGCAAGCCCAGATCCCCGATACGCTCCGCCTCGCGCCTGGCAAGCCGTAGCTGCTCCTCCGCCATGGCAAGATCTCCTCGCCACAGCCGGCAGAAGCCCACCGAAAAGCGGAACTCGGCGATGCGGGGCAAATCGTTGGCTTCCAGACTGGTCTGCAGCGTGGTTTCAGCCAGTTCCAGCACCCCATCTGAGATCACATAGCGGTCGCGCCGCAGGTACAGACGAATCGTGTCCATCAAGAGTGACAGCCGCTGTCCCAGGGTACCCCACTGCTCTAAAACGGGCACAGTTTTTTTGATCAGCTCGATCATCTCGCCACCGCGGGCCATGGAGGAGTAGACGAGCATGCGGTCGACCTGGACCTGCGCCCAGGCTTGCCACCACTCTCTTGAGGGAGGGTCCGGCGCAGATCCCAGGACCTCTTCGGCCAGTTGATAGGTGCCCAGCGCCTCTTCGTCGTGGCCGCCGGAGTGCAGACTGGTACCCATTTTTCGCAGCAAGCGCGATCGGTCGAGGAGCTCCCCTTCGGGGATCTGGACCAGGGCACGCTCAAAGGCAGCGCGCGCGCTGTCGTGGTCGCCGGCCAGCTCGAGTACGTCGCCCAGGGGCTCGTTGAGCCGGGCCGCCATCCCCAACTGCCCTTCTGGCCAATCCCTATCCCCCGGGAATGTGGCCAGCAGATCGAGTGCCCGCTGGAAATAGTCGATGGCATCCTGGTTGGCGTACAGATCTCGCGCCCTGTTCCCGGCCTGTCGCAAATAGTCGATGGCTTTGCCTGTGATCCCGGCCTCTTCATAGTGCCGGGCAAGCTGGATGGTTAAGGCCGCCCTGCCATCGCGCTCCTGATCCGACAGCTCTTCGAGCACGCTGGCCATCTCGCCGTGCAACAGCCGCCGCTCCCCTGCACCGAGCTCGTTGTAGAGAAAGCTCTGGAACAGGGCATGGGCAAAACGGTATCGCGAGAGGCGTACCTGGCCCACCAGCAGCTCTCTGCTTTCCCGGATCAGGCGGTGCCGCTGGGCCAGCTCACGCGTCAGGTGGCGTAGGAGTTGCCGCTCGCCCAGATCCTGCACCCGGGCGACCACTTGGGCCGTAAATTCCTCTCCTTCGACACTGGCAACGGCGAGGATCTCGCGCAACTCCTCTTCCAGGCGACCGATGCGCTCCTCGATCACCCCCTCCACCCGTGCCGGCAGCGTCTCCCAGTCGAGAGCTGGTCCCTCGCTCCAGAGGCCGGCAGCATCCCGAACCAGATCTCCCCGCTCCTGCATGGCGCGCAGAAGTTCGACTGTGAAGAGGGGATGGCCGCCAGTATGCTCGTACAATGCCCGCCGGAATCCCTCGTCCAGGGCGTTGGGCTCGCTCTCCAAGAGCGCATCGACAAAGCGACGCTCCTCCAAGTCATGGACTGCGGCCAGGTCCAGCCAGACGTCGCCAAAGCGCCGTTTGAACTCTGCCAGCACCTTTTCCAGGGGATGGCGTCCGTCCCGGCCCAGGGCGACCTCCTCTGGCCGGTAGGCACAGACGACGAGGATGCGACTGCCCTCCAGGCGCCGTCCCAGGTGGAATAGAAGGTCGATGGAAGCCGTGTCGGCCCACTGCATATCGTCCAAAGTGAGGAGCAAGGGCTGCTCGCTAGCGATGGAGCGGAGTAGATTGCCCAACTGCTCAAAGATCTGCTTCTGGCCCAGGCGCTCCGGCTGCTGCCATTGGCGGTCCACTCCTTGGCGTAGCGTCTCCAGCCACTCAGTTCCAGCGGGGGCCGCGGCCTCGGCCCGCGCCAGCAGCGCGCCGCCCTGGACCAGGGTGTCGAGTAGATGAGGCCCGTGGCTGAGCAGGGCCTGGCTGGTTCGCGAGATGGCCATCCACAGCCGCGAGGCGTGCTGGCGGCTGATCGCCCCCGCCAGCCAACGACCTTCCACCTCGCCGGTTAACATGCAGACGAGATCCCGGAAGGGCAAATAGGGGTCCCCCACCCCTGAATAGGCCTCGCAGGCACCGGCAGCGGCCAGAAGGTTGCCATGCTGCGCTATGGAGCGTCGGGCAAACTCTTGTAGCAGGGCTGTCTTACCCCGGCCGGGACCACCCGACACAAAGACCACTTGGCCGTGGCCTTGCAGCGCTCCCTCCAACCAGGCCTCTAGCTGGTCCAGCTCGCGCTCACGGGCGACAAAAACCGGATGCTCAACCGCTGCCGGCCCTGCCTCGTCGGCGAGAAAGGCTGGGATTTTGGCTCCAACACGAGGCTCGGCGGCCTCGGCCATGGTCGCTGGTTCGAACCCGGCCAAGGCCTCCAACTCGGCCCGCACCTCTGCCGCCGAGGCGGGCCGATCCTCCGGACGCTTGCTCAAGAGCCGGATGATGAGTGCTTCGATCGCGGGCGGGATCTGGGCGTTGTACTCACGAGGTGGCACCACCGGCGCCTGGAGGTGTTGGGTGATGACCGCCAGCACATCACCACCCTCGAAGGGCAAGCGGCCAGCCAGCCATTCGTACAGCATCACGCCCAGGGCGTACAGGTCGGCGCGACCGTCCAGCTCTTTGCCCAGCGCCTGCTCCGGCGCGATGTACTGAAGAGTGCCCATGATGGCACCTTCGACGGTAAGGCGCGAAGCCACGGTACGGGCCAGTCCAAAGTCTACCAGCTTGGCTGTTCCGTCGGGGGCCAGCAGCACGTTCTCGGGCTTCAGGTCGCGGTGGATGATGCCGTGAGCGTGGGCGTGCTCCAGGGCATTGCAGATCTGGCGGGCAATGCGGACCACCTCATCGACACCGTCGGGAGGCCGCTGTTGCAGGGAGGGTCCTTCGACCCACTCCATGACGACGAAGGGGATTCCGGTCCTCTCACCAGCATCGTAGACTGAGACGATATTGGGATGGTTGAGTTGGGCCACGGCCTGGGCCTCACGAAGCAAGCGGGCCCGGCCCTCACTTCCCAGCGGGGTCGCGCCTGTTGGGCTGGACGATTCCGTCAGCCCAGCGACCGACAGCACCTTGACGGCCACGTCACGGTCGAGCAGCATGTCACGACCGCGATAGACCACACCCATACCGCCCCGGCCGATCTCTGCATCGAGGCGATACCGCTCGTCGCCATCTACCAGGAAGACTTGTCCAGACTCTTGCACTGGAGGGGTCATGTTCCGTCATCCCCCACATTCTGATCCTTCGCCGGTCTCGAACCTGCCGAGTGAGATTCCGAGGGACAATGAAGCAGCCATGTTTCCTGCTCCACCAGTGTACCATGGTTGATCGGGGACGTCAAGCACGGGCGGGCCAGGATGGAACAGATGAACATCGGATTGGCAGGATTTACGGATCTGCGGGTGGCCCTTCAGGAGCCCTCGCGGAGGGCTTCCCAACTGGCGATATCGTGGCCGCTGATGAGGCGAACCTGGTGGCCGTGGTCGCGGACGAGCGCCCGCAGGCGGGGCACCTGGGTACCGATCAGCCGCTGGGACAGCCGATTGGCCTGCACCTGGTGGGGATAGTTGGGATCCGCGCCCTGGTAGAAGGGTGACGCCGCGTCGCCGCAATGCAGCAGCCAGCGATCGCCCGTTTCCACGGCCACCCCACAGTGGCCTGGGGTGTGTCCGGGCAAAGAGATCAACAAGATCTGGGGTGACAGCCCGTCGCGCACAGACAGGCAGTCAAAACCGAACCACTTTTCGCCGGGTAGGTCGTGGAGCACCCACCGCGGGCCGTGAGCCCAATGCTCCGGCCGGTAGAAACGGCCCATCAACCCACGCCGGGCCATGGCAGCCTCGTATTCGGTCCGGAGGACGTGCACCCAGGCCCAGGGAAAGTCGGACAGACCGCCGGAGTGGTCCAGGTGCAAATGGGTGCAGACGATGTGGCGTACATCCTCGGGGTCATAGCCCAGGGCCGCCACCTGGCGGACCGCCGTTTGCTCTGCGTCATGCGGGTTTCGCAGCAGGGTGGTAAAAAGCCGCATCAGCTGCGAGGGCCGGGCGTAATCGGCGAGGCCAAAGCCGGTATCCACCAGGACCAGACCACTGTTGGTCTCGGCCAACAGGCAGTAGATGATGGCCTCGACGGGTGGGAAGTAGGGGCGAATGGTACCGCAGTTCAGGTGGTGGATGGTCATGGCATTAATACTCACAGATCGGGATTGCAGGCACAGCGAAAGCCCAGATCATCATCGGCAAAGTAGGGATCGTTCATGCCCCGAGAGACGGTGCGGGCGCGGAGTACCGGGCTGTGCCACGAGCCACCCCGCGTCACCCGTTCGGCGTCCCCGGTCGGGTCGTTGCGCCCGTCGCCCGGGTCGTATGGGTAGGGCAGGAACCGGCTTGCCGTCCACTCTGACACGTTGCCCACCATCTCGGCACAGCCAAAGGGACTGTCGCCGGCCGGGCTAGAGTGGCCCACCTGCGCCGTCCGTCCCAGGCCAGCGGCCCGGGTGTTGCAGAGTGACGCCTCAAACTGGTCTCCCCAGGGCCACAGCCCACCGCTACCCGGGGTCTCCACGTCTCCACGCGCCGCCTTTTCCCACTCTGCCTCAGAGGGCAGGCGGTAGCTGCTTCCTGTCTCAGCGGCCAGCCAGCGGCAGTAGGCGCAGGCCTCGTACCAGCTCGTGC
>JASFHU010000159.1:0-8121 GCA_050123055.1 Anaerolineae bacterium | reverse complement strand
CCCTTCCGCCGGGATCCTGGCCAAAGGCCGCCGTATAGATGTCCAACAGCTCCCGGATCGCCCGATCTCCGATCCCCTGGATGGCCATCTGGTAACCATGCTGGACCGCCAACTGGGCGGAGCGCCGGATTTCTGGCACGGGGGTTACGTTAAAGCCGGTGCTCTCCGGCATATCGTCATACGGTTCCAGCAGCCAGCCACCGTGAACCCCCAGGGCCCCATCCAGAACCCGTTCGCCGATGGCCTGCACGGTCAGGTGGTTGTTCCCATGGCCGATCATTCGGTACGCCGCCAGCTTGTCTTGCATCACGTCGCTGGGCTCCTGCACACAGACGTAGAGCCGGACCGGCAGATTGCCCTCATCCGCCATGGTCTTCAGCAGATCAAGGGTTTCGAACGTCTCCCCCATATCGTGAAAACTGGTGATCCCCTTTGAAAGGGCCTCCTCTGCCGCGAGCGCGACCTGTCGGCGCAGATCTGCCTCGACCGCTTCCGCTGGACGCTGGGCCCGGTATTCAGCCAGCGCATCCCTGGCCGGACCCTGGGCAGTCTCTCGGAGCATGCCGGTTGGCTGTCCCGCCTCGTCGCGCACGATTTCACCGCCCGGGGGATCGGGTGTCTGCCCCGTGATCCCAATCTCCTCCATCGCGCAGGCGTTGACAAACACCCCGTGTCCGCTCTTGTGGATCAGAATGACGGGATTCTGGGGGCTCAGCTTGCTCAGCCCGTGATGAACGGGAAGCCCCTCCACGCTTGGAGTCGGCGGTTGGTCCCACTCGTCCTGATGCCACCCCCGGCCCGTTATCCACTCGCCGGGTTTCGCCTCCCCTACCGCTTCGGCCACCAGGTCCAGGACCTGGTCCCAAGTCCGCGCCCCTTGCAGGCGAATCCCCATCAGTGACTCGCCCAGGCTCATATAGTGACCATGGCCGTCGATGAGTCCCGGAACCGCCAGTCTCCCTCCTAGGTCGATAACGCGGGTATGCGCCCCGATCTGATCCTTGACCTCATCGTCGGTTCCCACGGCGACGATCCTGTCACCGCTCGCGGCCAGGGCCCCCACCTCTGGGCGCTCCGGGTCCATTGTCAGGATCTTTCCATGCAAAAGCACCAGATCTGCCATCTCTCTTAACCTCCAAAAAGTCAAACTCCCCCTAACCCGGACAAGCCAGAACCAAAAGGCTACCTTGCCACAAAGGCACCAAGCCACTAAGGACACAAACTCTTTGTGCCTTGGTGCCTTTGTGGTCCGTATTCTTGCCAGACGGGCAAGGACGTGACTCGAAAGAAACTAATCCTTTCGATATGCGAACCGCCCATTCCATACGCATCCTGAGGTGCCCCCTGTTCAAGTCGAGGGGCCTGGTCGAAGGATGAGCCTCGCGGCAGACCCGCTCTGGCCTGAATCAATCCCAGCGCTCGCCGCTCGGTGCCGGTGTAGAACTCACCATGCTCCCTGCACCAGCGACTGCCTGCCTTCTCCTCGGTTCCTCTAGACTCAACGAGACGATGGTCGCAATCAGCCCTGCCGCCAGCGAGACCACAAACAAAACGTCGAAGCCAAGACTATCTACGATCACACCTCCCAGCGGCAGGGTGAACCAGGTCAGGCCCACGATCCCGGAAGTCAACCCGATGTAAAGGACGCGCTCGATCGAGTTGGACAGTTCCAGCAGGTAGTTGCCGTTTCCAAGCACGTTTGCCGTGGTGTGCACCCCCTGAAACACAAACACAGCGCCATAGAGAAATGTAGGTTCCAGCCCCACCCCTGGTAGCCGCCCCACAAATAGCGCCGTGAGTGCAGGAAGCATAGAGGTAAAAGCTGCCAGACGTACCAAAAGGCGGTTTCCGCGGCGGTCGCCGATCTGACCCAGCACCAGGTTGGCCACCATCGTCGCCACAGTCAACGCAATGACATACGTGCCTACCATGTCCTCAGGTGCGCGGAGCACTCGCCGCGCATAGACAGCATAGAACGGCATCGAGTAGGTAGATACGACGATGGCTACCCGGAGGACCAGAAAGCGGGCAAAGTTCCGGTCGCCCACCGGCAGCCGGCTTGCCCGCCTCAAGTGTTCGCCCAGGCTCACGCGCCGCGTATCGACCGCTTCCACCGGTTCGATGATCAGGCTGAACGAGCCCACTTGCACGATCAGCAGCCCCAGAGCCGCGCCGAACAAGACACCATAGTTCTCTGGAAAGGAGAGCCCTGAATCCGGCGCCAGAACCACCTTGACCAGCACGCCGCCGAGCAGGCCCAGCAATCCGCCTCCGAACCTCCGATAGGCAAAGTACATACCCCGCCGCGTAGCCGGGATCGTCTTGGCCACCACATTCAGAAAGGGCAGGGCTGCCACACCGCCCGCCAAACTGTTGATAGCGAAAACCAACAGGAAGATGATCAGCAGGGCTTGGGCGTTGTCCAGAGTAAAGGCAGCCAGCACCAGCAGCGTCGAGACCACAACGCGCACCGCAGCCGCCTGGCGGTACAGTGGCAGCGTGCGTGGCTTGCGCTGAACATAGCCCGACAGCAGAAACTGCAAAAAGAACCAACTGCCACTCTCGACGGGGGCCGTCAAGCTGAGGAGCAGGTTCGAGTCGGTCAGACCACTCAGAAACCAGGCCACCACGAGCTGCGTGTTCAGTACCACCGTGTACAGGTTATAGCCAATTCCGCTGACCACGCCCAGCCAAAAGTTACGCCGCAGATGCTGTGGTGTTTGCTCGCCGGCTTCTTGCAGTGCAACTTCCGTCGTGGCGCTCATCCTCGAGTCTGATCCTCGATGTGCCGATCTCAGTCAGCCTGGTTCTTCACCTGCCAGCGGCAGGGCGGAAGGCCAGTGGGATTATACCACACCCTTGGGGAGAGGCAAGCTACGCCCAGGCACATTAGGGTCTCGCCAAAGCCCTCAAGTTCCCGGCAACGCTGCCAAGGGCACATCGAGGCTCATCACACCCAGCTCTACGTGGACCACAGTCCACGCATTGCCCATGGATGTGCTGGACTGTTGTCCGGCACGAGCAGAAATCGGTGGAGTTGCTGGTATCCTTGTTTGGTGAGTGGCGCCTCGCGCCCAAAATCGGGGACTCAGGGGTCAGCGAGAGGGATGCGAACAACGACAAAACCAATCCAAGCACTCGCCGGACTTGGACCGGCGTGGCAGTGGAGCCCCCCTACTTCAGGGGATGGGCGATCCCCCACCGCCCAAGATTATGGGCAGCAGCCAGGTGAGCAAGATCCAGACCACCAGGACAATGCCGACAATGATCCACATCCGGCGTTGGGTCTGTGCCGGATCGCGCTTCTTCTTGGGCTTCTTTGGCTTGGGCAGCTCCTGATCGCAGCGCCAGCAAACCACACGATCCTCAGGATTATAGACTCCACAGTTGGGACAATCCATCTCGCTCTCTCCAGTCGCTCTGCCCACATTATAGCCGAAAAGGAGCCCGGTGTCTACCCCAAAAACACCCAGACAAGTCTGGGACTCCAGACTCCCCAACTTGTTGGGGGGCGTCTTCGTCTCTGCGATCCCAGCAGAGACGCTCAGCCTCGACATACACCCCCCCACGCAGCCACACCGATTGCGTGGGGGGCTATTCGCTCACCATTCGTGGCCCTGTACCCCGGCGGCAGCGGATGCCAGGCGCCAGCCCTACTCTCCCTGCCAGCGCAGGATCGGTTGGCGTGCAGCCTGCAATTCATCCAGTCGCCGGACCGGTGCGCTGTGTGGCGCTTCGTGCAGGATCTCTGGATCGGTCAGCGCCTCGTCGCGGATGGACCGCAAGGCCTGGGCAAAGGCATCGAGTGTCTCCTTGCTCTCCGTCTCTGTCGGCTCGATCATCAATGCCTCAGGCACGATCAGTGGAAAGTAGTTGGTCGGCGGGTGGAAGCCATAGTCGATGAGCCGCTTGGCGATATCCAGCGCGTGGACGTCCGGCGCCTCGGGAATGATGCCCTTGGCCACGAATTCGTGCATATGGGTCCGCTCGTGTGAGACAGGAAAAACATCCTCCACCTGGCTCTTGAGATAGTTGGCATTGAGCACCGCCATCTCGCTCACCTCGCGCAGACCCGCCGCGCCCAGCATGCGGATGTAGGTATAGGCCCGCACCAGCACGCCAAAGTTGCCATAGAAGGCCTTCACCCGGCCGATGCTCTTCTCGGGCATAACCAGGTGGAAACAGACCGCCTCGCCCTCCTCCTCGTCCTCGCCCTTGCCGCAGCCGCAGTCACAACCCTCCTCACTGCATCGGCACAGTTCCACCAGGGGACCGGGAAGGAAGGGCACCAGCGCCTCAGCGACGCCAACCGCCCCCGTCCCCGGACCACCGCCCCCGTGGGGCGTGGAAAAGGTCTTGTGCAGGTTATAGTGCATCACGTCAAAGCCCAACTCTCCAGGTTTGGCAATGCCCAACAAAGCGTTAAAGTTGGCCCCGTCGCCGTACACCAGGCCGCCGCAACTATGGATCAGGTCGATGACCTCATCTAGCTGTTCTTCAAACAGCCCCAGCGTGTTTGGATTGGTCAGCATCAGGCCGCAGACCGTCTCATCACAGACCGACCGCAACGCCTCCAGGTCGACGTTCCCCCGTTCGTCAGATGGCACCTCGATCATCTGCAAGCCGCTCATCGTAGACGTGGCCGGGTTGGTGCCATGAGCGCTGTCGGGAACGATGAGCTTGGTGCGCTGTGGCTCGCCCCGGTCCAGGTGATAGGCACGCATCATGAGCACCCCCGTCAGCTCACCATGGGCGCCCGCCGCAGGCTGGAGGGTCACCCCCGCAAAACCGGCGATCTCACATAGCATCTCCTGCAACTCGTACATGAGCACCAGATTTCCCTGAACCGTGTGGGGATCCTGGTAGGGATGGGTCTGGGCAAAGCCAGGCAGCCGTGCCGCCGCTTCGTTCACCTTGGGATTGTACTTCATGGTGCAAGATCCCAGGGGATAATAGCCAATGTCGATGGCCCAGTTGAGCTGACTCAGGCGCACATAGTGGCGCATCAGCGTCAACTCGTCAACCTCCGGCAGATCCACATCTTCGCGGAGCATCGACGCTGGCGGAAGCGCCGCCTCGGGCACGTCCAGCGCCGGCAGGGTCGTTGCCGTCCGGCCGGCCTTGCTCAGCTCGTAGAGCAGGGGCTCGGCGCCAGCGCAACGAACACCAAAATCCGCCTTCAGAGGATTTAGCTCCATTAGGCCACCTCCTTTGCAGCTTCGGCCAGGGCGTCGGCCAGGGCATCGATCTCCCTCCGGCTTATCACCTCGGTCACACAGATCAGCATGTGGCTCTCCAGGTCCGCGTAGTCGCGTCCCAGATCGTACCCGCCAATGATACCCCACTCCTCCAGCAGGTAGCCATTGATCGCGTCCACCGGGGCCGGGCAGCGGACGACAAACTCCTTGAAGAACGGCCTGTCGCCCCGTACCTCATAGCCCTCCAGCCCGCCGATGCGGTTTGCTGCATAATGCGCCTTGTGGTAACACAGCTCGGCCAGCTTGCGCAGGCCGGTCTTCCCCAGCGCAGCCAGATGGACCGAAGTCGCCAGCGCGCACAGGGCCTGGTTGGTACAGATGTTGGACGTAGCTCGCTCCCGGCGAATGTGCTGCTCGCGAGTGGACAGGGTCAGCACAAAGCCACGCCTGCCCTCGGTGTCTACTGTCTGGCCCGCCAGCCTCCCGGCCATCTTTCGAACAGCCTTCTGACGGCAAGCGAAAAAGCCCAGGTATGGCCCACCAAAATTGAGTCCGTTGCCCAGGGCTTGGCCCTCGCCCACCACAATGTCGGCCCCATAGTCGCCCGGCGGCTTGAGCAAGCCCAGGCTGATAGGGTCGGCCACGACCACCAGCATGGCCTTGACCGCGTGTACCTTTTCCGCCACACCCTCCAGATCCTCGAGCTGCCCCAAAAAGTTGGGGCTCTGGACGATGAGACAGGCTGTATTCCGGTCCAACAGGTCCGTCAGATCGTCGAGATTCGTGGCAGCATCTTCGTCGCCGACGATGTCCAGATCCATGCCCTGCGTATAGGTCCGCACCACCGCCCGGTACTCGGGGTGCACCAACGGTGAGAGGATCACACGCTTCCGCTTCCCCCGCCCCACATTCAGGGCCATGATCACTGCCTCGGCAGTGGAGGTCGCCCCGTCGTAGTGAGAGGCATTGGCCGCCTCCATGCCCGTCAGGGCGCAGATCATGCTCTGGTACTCGAACAAACCCTGCAAAGTACCCTGGCTGATCTCCGGCTGGTAAGGGGTATAGGCCGTATAGAACTCGGAGCGGCTGATGACGTGGTCCACGACGCGGGGGACATAATGCTGGTAGGCCCCCGCCCCCAGGAAACTGGTATAGTGGCCTGTATCCAGGTTCTCCTCGCTCATGGCCTGCAACTCGGCCATGATCTCCATTTCCGATAGCGGCTCTGGCAGATGTAAGCCGGGAAAACGACAGGCCGCCGGGACGTCGTGGAACAGCTCCTCCACCTGCTCCACGCCGATGGCGGCCAACATCTCGGCCCGATCCGCTTCTGTGTGCGGAACGTAGCTCATCTTGTCCTCCGATCAAGACCGGTTTTCAGGTGCCACGGCCCTTCAAACGCGGCACACGGATAACGCACCATGCCTTGTCCGTTAGCGGACAAGGCCCAGGGCTGGGGGTTGCTTATTCGTCCAGGCCCTCGACGTAGGCCTGGTAGGCATCGCCGTCCATTAGATCATCCACTTCCGCGAGGTCGGCAATGGCAATACGCACAAACCATGCCGCGCCATAGGGGTCCTGGTTGACCAGCTCAGGCGAATCCTCCAGGTCTTCGTTGATCTCCAGGATCTCGCCGGTTACGGCCATATACACATCGGACGCTGCCTTGACCGACTCGACGACGGCAAACACGTCACCCTTGTCAAAGGTGTCGCCCACCTCGGGTAGTTCCACATAGACCACATCGGACAACTGGTCTTGAGCATAGTCACTGACGCCGATCACGCCCTCATCACCTTCCACACGGATCCACTCATGCTCCTCGTCGTACCTGCAACTGGGATCGATCTTCATGTTCCTCCTTGAACCTCCTTTTCTTTTCGATTTCGATTCGGACTCTCAACCACCACTCATTCTAGCATCAAATGCCATCGCTGACAAACCGCCCCTGGGTCCATCGGTGGCCGAACCACCGGCCTCACAGCACGCAACACTCCCGGATCTTCCGCTCGGCCAGGCCCAACTCGACGGCCAGATCGCGCGCCGGCCGCGAGGGGCTCACCACCACGTTGAGCCCGGCCCGCACGGCCAGGGAATCGAGCTCATTGCGATAGCTGCCTTTGGGCCTCATACAGCCCAGGTAGATCGGCACATCGGGAAAGCGGAGCCGCGCCTCGGCCATGAGATCGGCCACCACAGCCGGAGAGGGCGGCTGTCGCTCTGCGTATCGGGTGCCGGGCGTGGGGATGAAGACCAAAAGCACCAATCCATCTGCACCCAGCTCTTGCAGCCGTTCGAAGGCCAGCAACTCGTGCCCCAATTCCCCGCCCCGAAGCCCGATGGTGACGTGGGGCAGCGTCTTGGCATAGCGTCGCAAGAGCTGGTAGGTCTGCACATAGTCGTCCACCGTGTGGTCCAGGCCATACACCTCTCGTATGGTCTCATCGTCGCCGACAAAGTCAAACGACACCACGTCCACCAGCGGCGCAATGCGCTCCATCTCGCCTTCGGAGACAAAGCCAACGTGCCAATTCATCGTCCGGCCCTGGCGCCACGCACGCACACGCTCCAGGTGGGCCAGCACCGGCACCCGGCCTGAGGGATCGCAGCCGCCCGAGATGAGGCAACTGGTCGCGCCATCCGGTTCCGCCTCCCAGACAGGGCGCATTCCGCCCAGGTAATGGCCGCCACAGTGGGCGCAGTCCAGGGCGCACTGCCCTCCGGTCAGGCTGAGCACCGCCGTATCCAGCGGGTAGGACCAGGTGATCTCGTCGGGAAACCTGGCGCGTCGAACCGTCCAGGCGCGGGACAGTTTACCATCCAATTCGGTCATGAGCCAAGTATAGCAAAGAAACCGGTAGCGCGCAAAGCATGCCTAGCGCTGGATGCGCCGGCGCTGCAGCGCCGACTTGATGCGCTGCCA